>JAADIB010000318.1 GCA_013151565.1 Chlorobiota bacterium | reverse complement strand
CCATGGTTGATGGAAAGCGTAAGGGACATAATGCCCAACTCTGCCTTACAAATCCTGAAGTTGTAAAAATTGCCACTCAAACTGTCTTTAGGTGGATCAAGGAACATCCCGAAGCTAGTGTCTTTTCGATAGATCAGAATGATGGATATGGCTATTGCGAATGCGACAATTGCAAAAAATTAGATAATGCCGAGGGAAGTCATGCGGGCACTCTGATCAATTTTGTTAATCAAATTGCTGATACTGTTGCAAAAGTTTATCCAAAGATAAAATTACAAACTCTGGCATATGTTTATACGGAAATTCCACCGAAAACTCTAAGACCCGCAGATAATGTTACTATTCGTATGTGTCATTATAATTACTGTTCCGCTCATCCTATCGGGGAATGCAGCAGCCACATTCCTTTTGTTGAACGATTGCAAGCTTGGGATAAAATTTCAAAACGTATTACTATCTGGGATTATTTTACCGACTATGCACGGTATCTTATGCCATATCCAAACTTTGAGCGCATGGTGAATGATGTACGTTTCTATGCAGAGAATGGATGTATAGGTCTGTTTGCTCAGGGGAGTAATGTCCCTGATGATGGAGGCGGAGAGTTCGGCGAATTACGCGCATGGGTTTTTGCACAGCTTATGTGGAATCCATGGCAGGACGGATGGGCATTGGTTAATGAATTTGTGACAAATGTATATGGTCCTTCAGCGCCATACATCAGTGAGTATATCCGAATGCTGCACGATAAAGTTAAACCCGACAGCGTCTATTTTAGTATTTTTGCGGAACCGACAGATGGAGGATACTTAACTCCGGAAGTAGTGAAGAAAGCAGAAGCATTATTTATCGAGGCAGAAGAAGCCGCTTCGGGTGATCCGGCATTGTTGAAACGAGTAGAACTTGCTCACTTACCAATTTTATATTCACGTCTGTACTTTTATGCAACAGGCGGAAAAATATTTTTGAGCAAGAAAGATATGCCTGAAGTTGTGCGGAAGTTCGAAAGAATTGTTGCAGAACATAAGATCACTAGGATGGCTGAGCAAGAGGAGATCGGTAATATTTCCGCTTTTATTGAGCGTGCAAAAAGTGCTCCGGATTTTATTTCGGACTGGTGGATAATTGGTCGTTTTGACAATCCAAATGGTAATGGTTTAGTAACTAGTTATCCTCCTGAGAATGAATTTGATGTGAACAAAGTTTATAGCGGGATAGAAAACAGGGAGGTAAAATGGAGATCGTATATCAATCATGAATCTGGTTATATTGATTTTACAAAAATATTTCATCCTTCAGAAGATGGAATTGTATATGCCTCAAGAGTTTTTAAAATGAATGAGGATAAAATGATAAAGGTAGGTGTTGGCAGTAACGATGGAATCCGCATGTGGTTAAATGATAAATTGGTATTGGATCATAAAGTTTTGCGCAAAGCCGAACCTAATCAGGAAATTCTTACGCTGCCATTCAAGAAAGGAGAAAATACTATTTTGATAAAGGTAGATCAAGACGGCGGCGGCTGGGGATTTTATTTCTCTTTATTAGATTAAGATTCGTTTAATTAAGTTTATTAAAAAGGAAGACAAAAATGAATAAAATAATAGTTATTTGCTTATTGGTATTAAGTGTCATTGCATGCAGTAATGATCAACAACCCAACCCGAAGAAAACAAGAAGCCCAATGTAATAATCATTTTTACAGATGATCAGGGTTATGCTGACTTAGGCTGTTATGGCGCAAAAGGATTTACAACTCCGAATCTGGATAAGATGGCTGAAGAAGGAATGCGGTTTACTGATTTTTATGTGGCATCACCGGTCTGTTCACCTTCAAGAGCCGCTTTGCTTACCGGTTCTTATCCTGACCGGGTTGGAGTACCTGTTGTACTTTATCCAATTAGCCCTACAGGACTGGACCCCAGCGAGATTACAATAGCTGAAATATTGAAAGAGCAAGGCTACGCAACGGCATGTATTGGAAAATGGCATTTGGGTGATCATCCAACAATGATGCCGACCAACCAAGGATTTGATGAATACTTTGGCTTACCGTATTCCAACGATATGTGGCCCTGGCAAGGTGATTACAAAAAAGAACGACCACGCACTCAATTATTCTCCGATTTACCTTTGTATCTAAATGATAAAGTGATTGAAAAAAATCCTGATCAAAATCTATTGACCAAACGATATACAGAGTTTGCACTTCAATTTATTGAAAAGAATAAAAACAAACCATTCTTTTTGTATTTGGCTCATTCAATGCCGCACATACCTTTAGGAGTATCTGAAAAATTTGACGGTAAAAGTGAGTATGGACGTTATGGAGATGTAATTGAGGAAATAGACTGGTCGGTAGGTGAAATTCTGACTTCCTTAAAAATGAATAATTTAGATGATAATACATTGGTTATATTTACATCGGATAATGGACCCTGGCTTGCAATGGGTGATAATGCAGGTAAAGCTATCCCGCTTCGTGAAGGCAAAGGTACTACTTTTGAAGGGGGTATGAGAGTCCCTTGTATTATGCGCTGGACTAATAAAATTCCAGCTAATTCAGTTAATCATATGATGGCATCAACAATGGATTTATTACCTACAATAGCTCGATTAGCCGGAGGTCAAGTGCCGAAGGATAGAGTGATTGACGGTGAAGATATATGGTCATATATTAGCGGAGATGCTGATCAGGAATTACCAAATAGAACGCTGTTCTATTATAGAAAAGGAGTTCTGCAGGCAGTACGCAGCGGTCCCTGGAAATTGCATTTCCCGCATAAATACAACCATAAACCTGATCATTCGGAAAAGAAAGATAAACATGTCGGTGAGGTTGAGGCTTTTATTGGTCTTTCTCTATTTAATCTGGAAGAAGATATTGGTGAGAAAAATAATGTTGCCGACAAATATCCGGAGATTGTTCAAAGATTAACGAAATTGGCAGAAGCTCACTTGAAGGATCTTTCGGAAAACTCAAGAATGCCTAAGGAAATATCGGATAAGAGTTGGCGGCGTTATAAAGATAGACTTTCAGTAGGTAAATATATTTCAGATTGGTGGCTGATAGGAAATTTTGATAATTCTAACCGCAAGGGAATGGACAAGGTCTATCCTCCAGAGATAGAATTTGTTCCTGAAAAATACTATACCGGTAGAAATAATAAAGCGGTCTCTTGGATAAAATATGATGGAAAAGATGATGAGTATATAAATCTTGCTAAATTATTCAAACCATCCGACGAAGGTGTTGTTTATGCGCGAAGGATATTTAATCTCAAAAATGATGCAGTACTAAAAATTGGATTAGGTACTAATGATGGAGTAAAAATGTGGGTCAACGGGAAGTTGGTTCATAAAAATATTATTGGCAGACCAGCTTTGCCAAATGAAGATATAGTATCTGTACCATTTCAAAAAGGAGAAAATGTTGTTCTGTTAAAGATTGATCAGCTAGGCGGCGGCTGGGGGTTTTATTTTTCTTTGTTGGATTAAATTATATAACGACCAAAAATTAGGAGTAGCTTAAATGATAAATTTAAAAATTCTATTGAGTTCACAAAAAATGATAAGAACAATACTTATTACAATAATAATTGCTCTTTCTTCTTTAATCGACTTTAATTTATATGGTCAGCAAGCGAATGATTGGGAAAACTCGGAAATATTCGGGATCAACAAGGAAGAAGCACACAGTACTGCCATACCTTTTGCAAACATTGAGCAAGCCGAAGCAGCGGATTGGGATGCATCACCGTTTTATAAACTGCTTAACGGTAAATGGAAATTCAATTGGGTTCCCAAACCTGCCGACCGACCGATAGATTTTTATAAACCGGAATATGATGTTTCTAACTGGGATGAGATCCCCGTACCGGGAAATTGGCAGATGTATGGTTACGGAATACCGATTTATGTTAATGTTAAATATCCGTTTGTTGTTGTCAATCCGCCTTACATACCGCATGATAATAACCCGGTTGGTTCTTATAGAAGAAATTTCATTGTTCCGGATAATTGGGACGGCAGAGAAGTATTCATTCATTTTAATGGTGTTAAGTCTGCATTTTATATTTGGGTAAATGGTAAAAAGGTTGGTTACAGTCAAGGAAGCATGACGCCGGCAGAATTTAATCTAACTCCGTATCTGAAAAAAGGCGATAATGTTTTAGCTGTTGAAGTTTATCGCTGGTCTGACGGCAGCTATCTTGAAGATCAGGATATGTGGCGGTTGAGTGGAATCTTCAGAGATGTCTATTTGTTCTCAACTCCTAAAATTCACATTAGAGATTTTTTCATAAAATCAGATCTGGATAAAGATTATAAAGACGCTCAATTAAAAATTGATGTAGAACTGAAGAATTATTCTGACAAAGAGTTTGAAAACATTTCTGTGGAAGCAATACTGCTTGACGATAAGGGTGATCAAGTAGGCTCAAAGATGGAAAAATCGAGTATCTCGGTTAGTGAAAACGGAAAAGCGAAGATTGAATTGGAACAATTGATTCCCGACCCTAAAAAATGGACAGCAGAAACACCTAACCTTTATCAAGTGATCCTGGTATTAAAAGATTCTAATGGAAAGATCATTGAGACAACAGAATCAGAAATGGGATTCAAAAAAGTTGAGATAAAGAACGCACAGTTCCTTATAAATGGAAAGCATGTTTATCTTAAAGGAACTGACCGGCACGAAATGCACCCGAAGTACGGTCAGTACATTCCTCGAGAGACAATGATAAAAGATATTAAGTTAATGAAGCAGTTCAATATTAACGCGGTCCGCACATCTCACTATCCCAATGATCCATACTGGTATAAGCTTTGCGATGAATACGGAATTTATATTGTTGACGAAACTAATTTGGAATCACACGGAGCAAACAGAATATTACCTAAAAGCGATCCGAAATGGAGGGCGGCTTCGGTGGATAGAATTAAAAGTATGATTCAACGCGATAAAAATCATCCGTGTGTGGTAATGTGGTCGCTAGGTAACGAAGCCGGCAACGGTGATAACTTTTTTGCAATGAGAGATTATGCGCATGAAGCTGATCCCTCGCGCCCAGTTCATTACGAGGGATATAATGAAGCAGCTGACGTTTACAGCAGAATGTATCCGGCAATTCCAAGTATGATAAATTATGCGGAGGGAGAAAACTCGAAACCGTATTTTATCTGCGAGTATGTTCATTCAATGGGTAATGGATTAGGGAACATGCAGGAGTATTGGGATGTGATTGAAAGCAATCCGATATTTATGGGCGCGTGCATATGGGATTGGGTTGATCAAGGTTTGTATAAGAAAGATAAAAACGGCACCGAGTTCTTTGCTTATGGTGGAGATTTCGGTCCGCCTGATACACCGAGCGACGGACACTTCAGTATCAATGGTCTGATACTTCCAAATAGAAAGATCTCTCCGAAAATGTGGGAAGTTAAAAAAGTATATCAGAACATAAAAGTTCAACCTGTTGACTTGCTTTCTGGAAAAGTAAGAATCAAAAATAAATTCAGTTTTACTAATCTGGATAAATACATTGCACAGTGGAATGTAAGTGAAGATGGTATCATAATTCAAAACGGTGAATTAGGAAAGCTAAATATCCAGCCGCTTACAGAGAAGACAATTAAAATTCCCATTAGTAAGATTAAAACGAAACCCGGAGCAGAATATTGGCTAAAAGTAAGATTTGTTGAAGCAGAAGATAATCTCTGGGCTGGAAAAGGATTTGAAATTGCTTGGGATCAGATGAAGTTACCTCTGAAAGTTCAGGAAGCAGAAGTTGTAAATTTATCTAATGAAACCGCACCAAAAGTTATTGAAGATGGCAATGTCGTTTCCATTACCGGCGATGGATTCAGTATTCAATTCAGTAAAAGTACAGGGATTATTACTTCGCTTAAATATAGTAACAAAGAATATTTATATGCAGGTAATGATTATAGATCCGGACCGCATCTGAATCTTTTCCGCGCTCCGCTTGATAACGATGCTAAAGTTCGTTACCAGTGGGATAAGTATAATTTTATGCTGATGAAAGGTGAACTTCAAAAATTTGAAGTAGTTCAAGGTAAAAATAAAACAATAAGAATTGAAACCGATATTAAATATGATGCGGGTAATAAAGGAGCATTATTACACAAAAGTATTTACACAATTCTGGACAACGGTGATATTGCTGTTGATAATCAGTTTATTCCCATTGGTGATTTACCTACACTTCCTGAAATTGCTTTCTCGATGATCATAAACCCGGAGTTTGAACAATTAAAATGGTACGGACGCGGACCGAATGAAAATTATCCTGATAGAAAAACCGGCGCTGCAATTGGACAGTATTCAAGTACAGTTGATGAACAGTACTTTCCTTATATTATGCCGCAGGCAACCGGAAGCAAGCAGGATGTAAGATGGGTAATGTTCAGCAATCCTGGCAACAAAGGAATCATGTTTGTAAATAGCTCTTATCCATTCTCATTCTCGGCACTCCATTATAGTCAAGAGGATTTAGCAATTGCTAAGCATACAAATGAGTTGAAGCGAAGTGACGAGATTTATCTTAATATTTATGCTTCGGAACGGGGTGTCGGAAATGCAAGCTGCGGACCGGAGATATTGGAGCAGTATGAAGTTAAAGCAAGACCATTATTATTTAGTTATAGTATCAGACCGGTAGAAGATGGTAAAACAGCGGATGAATTAGCACGGAAAAAACTTCCGGTTGTTTCAATCCCAATGATAATAAGGGATAAATACGGTAAGGTTACTATAATATCTTCCTCGTCAAAAGATAATATCTATTACACTCTTGACGGAAGTGATCCGACAAAAGAATCAAAAAAGTACGTTATCCCTTTTAATTTTGTGGGCAGTGGCAAAGTAAGTGCAAAAGTAATCAATGAAGAATTGGTGAGTCCTCTAACAACAATAGAGTTTAAACTGCTTAAAATGATCCCCCCGGTCATTACTCCGCAAAATGTATATTTCACTGATTCGCTTATCGCTAATATAGCGTGCGAAGTAAATGATGCAGAAATATACTATACACTTGATGGTTCAAAGCCTGATAACAAATCAAAGCAATATAAAGAACCGATTTATATTAAAGATAACAGCCAATTAAAAGCGGTTGCATATAAACCGGGATTTTTAATAAGCAACGTTGTAACATCAGAATACAAAAAGGTAGATTACGATTATGGTATTCAATATAAGTACTATGTTGATCACTGGGAAAAAGTTCCAAACTTTTTGAACTTAACACCGGAAAGTACAGGTGTTATTGATCGATTTGACTTGGATGATATCGAAACAAACAGAGATCATTATGCCCTGTTAATGTTAGCATCAATAAATATTAAGGAAGATGGCGAATATATTTTTTATGTCGGTTCAAACGACGGGTCGAAATTATCTATTGATAACAAGCTAGTTGTTAATAATGACGGAGAACATGGTTATGAACTAAAGTCTGGTAAAATAAACTTGAAAAAAGGAAAGCATTCTTTGGAGCTAAGTTATTTCCAATCTGGTGGCGGTCAGGAGCTAAAAGTCTTTTGGAAAGGTCCTGGATTTGAAAAGAGAGAAATGACAAAAGAAGATATATTAGGTAATTGATAAAAATAGAAAATTAAAATAATAAAATATAAGATGCAAAATATGCGAAGTAGGATAGTTATTATTCCCTTGCTGATTTTCATTTTCTTCCATTTAGATTCCAATTTATATGGGCAAAAGTCAGAGAACGATTGGGAAAACTCGGAAATATTCGGGATCAACAAGGAAGAAGCGCATAACACAGCAATTCCGTTTGCAACTTTTGAACAAGCTAAAAATGGCGAAAGAGAAATCTCACCATATTTCAAACTTCTCAACGGCAAATGGAAATTCAATTGGGTGCTTAAACCTGCTGATCGTCCAACGGATTTTTATAAACCGGAATATGATGTTTCCAGTTGGGATGAAATTCCAGTCCCGATAAGTTGGCAACTGTATGGATATGGAATCCCGATTTATCTAAACACAGATTATGCTTTTGGTGTTATCAATCCGCCTTACATTCCGCATTATAATAATCCGGTTGGGTCTTACAGAAGAAACTTTACAGTGCCGGATAATTGGGATGAGAGAGAGATCTTCATTCATTTTGACGGTGTAAAATCGGCGTTCTATATTTGGGTGAATGGTGAAAAAGTTGGATACAGCCAAGGCAGTATGACTCCGGCAGAATTTAACTTAACTCCATATCTTAAAGCTGGCGAAAACATTTTGGCAGTTGAAGTTTATCGATGGTCTGATGCTAGTTATATTGAAGACCAAGATATGTGGCGGCTCAGTGGTATTTTCAGAGATGCCTATTTGTTCTCAACCCCCAAAACTCATATTCGAGATTTCTTTGTAAAGACAGATCTGGATGAAAATTATAAAAATGCTCAACTTATAATTGAAGTTGAGTTAAAGAATTACTCTGAGAATAGTTTTGATGATTATACCTTAGAGGCTGTACTGCTTGATAATACTGGGGAGCAAGTTGGTGAAACAATGAAAGGGCTTAACATTGCTTTGCCGGGAAATGATAAAGTGAATGTCAATCTGGAACAGTTAATTATAGATCCTCAAAAATGGACTGCTGAAACTCCGAATCTTTATCAAGTAGTTCTGATCCTAAAAGATGAAAATGATAAAACAATTGAAACAGTAGAATGTAAAATCGGTTTCCGTGAAATAG
>JAADIB010000142.1 GCA_013151565.1 Chlorobiota bacterium | reverse complement strand
GTTAATTGCTGAATATCCTTTATTTCATTAATAGCTTTTTCTACACTAATATCAATTTCGTTTAATAATCTCTCGAACTCTTTATAAATAGCGTATGCGGTGAAACAGATACAAATATGAGCTTCAATTCTATTTTTTTAATCTATGGTAAATGGATCTAATTCTTAAATCAGTCTTTGATATTCTAAACGCTTTTTCAATTAGCCATAAATTTTGATAAGCCTCTAAAATATCTGTAGCATTTAATTCGGTATTAGTGATGTATCCTTTCAGTTCGTCCCAAGCACTGTCCATGCTATATTTCTCAAAATCTATTGTAACCGTAGTTTCGTCCTTCAATTCCAAGTATTTATTATAACCTCTATTATTTATATCCTCTTTCGTGAGTTTTCCGTTCTTAATTTTATTTCGTAGCCGTTCTAATCCTTTGGCTCTATTTTTATAATCTTTTTTTTTGACGTTTGGATGAATGAGTTATTATAAGACGACCGTTCTTGTGTTTAATTTCTTTTGGATTGTTTTCTTGAATATTTAGTGATAATATCTTTTTCTTTTTCTTTTTCTTTTTCTGATTTTCCTCATCCTTTATTCTGACTCCAAGAATAAACTGGTATCCTTTTTCATTTAATTGATCAATGTTTTTTTTGAGAAAGTAATCCAGCATCAGTAACCACTAATGGTTTTTCGATTTTGAACTTTCTTTCAAAGCTTTCAAATACCGGTATTAGAGTTTTCGTTTCGGAGTAATGACTTTGATGAAGGGAATAAGCAAGATACAATAGTTTCTATTCTTGATAAGAATAACATTATCAAAACAATAAACACTTCAGATGTAAACAAATACTATTATGTGGATGAAGGTGGAAATGTTTGGGTTGCATTTGCTATGGGTGCAGTTATTGATGTCCTTATATATGGAATTATTAAAACAAATGGTATTGGGGCTGGTGGAGCAATGTTTATGGGACCACTGTAATATAATTTACAAAGAGTGGAAACTCCAATCCCGCTAAGCATGGTTGGACTTTTCCTTCAGTCAAATTTATCTCAATACATTATCAATCCTAAAATAATATACATTACAGTAGTAATTGCACCAGCGGTAAGCGCATAAGGTAATTGTGTTTTAACGTGGTCTATATGATCGCAGGCAGAAGCCATCGATGAGATAATTGTCGTATCTGAAATTGGGGAAGCATGATCACCAAAAACTCCGCCGCCTAATGCTGCTGCAACTGTTAAATAAAGATTTGCATCAAGTGCCTGCGCCATCGGGATTCCGATCGGTATCATAATTGCAAAAGTACCCCATGATGTCCCGGTAGAGAAAGCAATGAAACTTGCTACAATATAAATTATAGCGGGAACAAAACTAGGAGAGAGCCATACCTTTGATATTTCTGCAACATACTGCCCGGTTCCAAGCTCACGGCAGACCGCCCCGATAGCAAATGCAAGCATCATTAAAAGTGCGAGGGGAATTAGTCCGCTGATTCCTTTCATTATCAGATCGAATGTTTCTTTGAATGAGAATATCTTTTGCGACATGTACAACACAGAGCCGACGGTAATAGCAGCGAGGACAGAATATAAGACCGATGTTGAGCCGGAACCTTGTCCAATTGCTTCAAAAAATTGTAAGTACCATGGCAGCGAATGAATATTGGGAACCTCAGACCAGCCGGTAAATAGCAGCATTAGAGGCATCATCCCGACCATCACTGCAATTGGGATCAGCATATTTCTTGCTCTAGCCGGGACTCCTTCTTTCTTCTCCATCGAAATTACATCAGAGGATATCAACGGAGTAGCGCCATCCCTTAAAACCTTTCCTGTTTCTCTCGCCCGAATCTCTGCCTTTTTCATCGGACCAAAATCTTTTTTGCTCAGCACAATATATACAACCATGCCCAATGCCAGCATCGGGTAGAAATTAAACGGAAATGCACCGAGCATTATACCGAAAGGATTATCGAAACCCTGTGCCGCGATTAATCCCATGATATAAGCGCCCCAAGCATTCAGCGGTATTAAAATACAAGTGGGAGCAGAAACAGAATCGGCGATGTAAGCAAGTTTTTCACGTGGGATTTTCAACTTGTCAAAAATAGGTCTATATATTGCACCGACAGTTAAAACGTTAATACTTGATTCAACAAAAATAAGTACACCGGTAAGCCACGCAAACAACTGGACAATAATTCTGCTGTTCCCGACTTTTTTCTTTTCAAGATGTTCAAGCAGTCTGTTAATGTATTTAACAAAACCTTCCACACCGCCTGAGCGCTGGATGAAAGCTATCAAAGCGCCGACTAAGGAACTGAACATAATTGTTCGCGTATTTCCGCTGTCTTTGAATACATCAACTAGAGCTTGGATAGAAGCAAGTGTGCCGTCCAGTATATTAAAACCGCTAAGTACAACCCATCCAAGCCAAATACCGAAAAAGAGTGATACAAAAACTTGTCGTGTTTTAATTGCAAGTATAATTGCAATCACTGGGGGAAGAATAGACCAAAAACCGAAATGTTCCATATGGTTGAAACCGTAATTTTTTTAGTGGTGTTCAAAATATTAAAAATTTAGATTAATTGAAATCTATTTGAAGAATAAATCAATATTTGTAAAAAGATAATAGAACACAGATGAAACAGATACAGCGGATTAACACAGATAGGGCGCAATATCAGTACTGCAATGTAATTGAAATAAATTTACCTTATTAAATTATTATGAGATAAGAACTTCCCAATTATTTCCGTCATCTGGTCAAACTCTATCAAAAAACCGTCATGCCCGTGAAGTGAGTTAAGCTCAGCATACTCTCCATCTGGAATCATACTTGCGATTTTCTTCTGTTCATCAGGCGGATATAAAATGTCTGATGAAATTCCAACAGAAAGCGACGGAACTTTTATACTTCCTAGAATTTCATCTAAGCTTCCTCTGTTCAGCGCAACGTCGTGCAGATCCATAGCATGACTTAAATATAAATAAGTATTCGCATCAAACCTCTGATTAAGTTTATCACCGTGATGATTAAGGTAACTCTCAATTTGAAAAATATTTTCTGTATCCAGTTTGGATGAATTCTCATCTTTTCTCTCGCGGGAAAACTTCTGTTCAAATGATTCCATACTTCTGTAGCTTATCATTGCTATCTTTCGCGCTAAGGCAAGACCGTCGTACGGTTGAGTTTTATAATTCCCGTTCATCCATTTAGGATCATTTTTTATCGCATGGCGGGAAGCCTCGTTTAACGAGATTGCCCAAGGCGAATGCTGTGCTGAAGTTGCAATCGGGATTATCGAATTAACAATTTCGGGATACAAAATTGCCCATTCCAAAACCTGCATTCCGCCGAGTGATCCTCCGGCAACCGTAGCTAATTTATTTACATTAAGATGCTCTATCAATGTCTTCTGTAATTTTACCATATCGCGGACTGTAACGGTAGGGAAGTTCATTCCATAACTTCTATTGAAAATATTTTTAATGGAGACCGGTCCTGTTGTGCCGTAACAGCTTCCCAAAATATTCGAAGATATAACAAAATATTTATTCGTATCGAAAAGTTTTCCCTCGCCTATAAGTTCATCCCACCAGCCAGGCTTTCCTTTATTGAGGATTGAGTATTTGTTCAGCAAGTCCGGGTTGCTTCTAATATCATACTCTTCTTCTGCTAATATACCTGCCGCATGTGCATTACCTGTAAGTGCGTGACAAATCAAGATTGCATTTGTTCCCTCTGAATTAAGTTTACCATAAGTTTGATAAGCAACTTGAACAGGGGAGAGTTCGCTTCCCGACTCTAGTTGGAATGGTTTCGTCTTATCAAATAAGGTTACTATTTCTGTTTTAACTTTCATATTTAATTCCTTATAGAACACAGATGACACGGATCGTACAGATGCTCACAGATTAATTTTTCAAAATTTTTTATCTGTATCATCTACTTTCTTAATCTTACTCTTAATTCTATCTTATTTTTTGGATTATTAAAAAAACCTTCAAGGTTTTTAAATAATAATAGCAAAAATTTATCTAAAACTATTCAGTTATTAGAAACTAAAAAATGTGACAAAACCTTGAAGGTTTATTTGCAACTATTTGTTTTACGAATCCGTGAATATCTGTCTAATCCGTTTTGTCTGCGTACTATTTCTCAATTCTAATCTTACTCTTATTCTATCTCAGTATTTTAGATTCCCGCTTTCGCGGGAATGACAATTCTTTTTTGAATCTTTTATTATCAGTAAAATCCGTGTCATTAACGTTTCATTTTCCAATTTTTAATCTAACAACTTTTTCTAATACCCGATCAAAATCTTCAATTATGGCATTTATATTTTCAATTCCGTTTACTTTGTAATTTAAATGTGAATTAAAACATACCGCATCCAAAGTGCTTCTGTAATATAAGTTTGTATTTAACGGTATTAGCACATGCTAAATTGGTTTTCATCTTCAAACACATTAAGATTGTGCAAAAAAAAACCTCTCCGAGAAAATCCAAGAAGAGGTTTGTATTTTAAAAATTCAATCTCATTATCTTTCCCAATCAAATGGGTAGGATTTAGCACCTTGATACAAAATCAGGTTGCTAAGGCTTCACAGGGCCTGTCCCTCAGCCTTTCTCGATAAAACTAATTCATAGAAAAAAGAACATTAAAAATTTGAATGTAAAGCTACAATTTAAAATAACTCATGTCAAGTAAGTTTGAAATAGTTCCTATTTAAAATTTGATAACCTTGTTAAATAGCGCTATTTAATTAGTCGTTTATATAAATGCAATAATAACCTTTCAAACTCCCACTTAGTTTTTTTAAGTCTATTGAATAGGGGAATAGTCAAATCCTTAATGTTCTGTGAATTATTTAACATTCTCGATTTTATTCTTCCGATCTTTTGAATCTCTACTGGTATTTTTCTACAGTATTTTTACTTTGAGAAAAATGCATTAATATATAAATAGGAGCAGAATAAAACTTTTTCTTAAATGATTTTCTAAATGCACAATATCTTATTGTATATTTATACAACTCATCCGAATAAAACCCTTGAATAGGGAAGATAAAAAAAATATTCTTACATTTTCTTGACAAAAATCACACGTTAATTTATATTTCCATATTCAAAAATAAATATAAAGCAATACACAGTGCAAAGTTCTTATTCAAACATAAAACTAGAAACATTTCCATCGGAGTATTGTGTATCGCATTCGATAATTATTGTTCCTTCTTTAGACATTCTCAACATTCTTGGAATTTTACTTCTAAGCCTACTCAGTATAATTATACTAGTAGGCTAAAATAGAGGTCAGTCCCGAGATCACACCATATAAATAATTTTAAAACAGCATGATTTCAGGATTGACCTGAATGGTGATATATTCTATAAAAAGGATTTTATAAAGTAGAGGCTGCAATGAGATCTGATTTAATAAAAAAAGGCATTGATAAAGCGCCGCACCGAAGTCTGTTAAGAGCTACCGGTGTAATTAAAAGTAATGACGACTTTAATAAACCGTTTATCGGTGTGGTCAATTCGTATATTGATCTTATTCCGGGTCATGTACATTTACAAGAGTTTGGAAAAATAGTTAAAGAAACTGTACGGGAAGCCGGAGGTGTTCCATTTGAGTTTAACACTATCGGTGTTGATGACGGAATTGCGATGGGACATATCGGGATGCGCTATTCACTTCCGAGCAGAGAACTTATTGCCGATAGTGTTGAAACCGTTGTTGAAGCTCACAGACTTGACGGTATTGTCTGTATAACTAATTGTGATAAGATCGTACCAGGAATGCTGATGGCTGCGGTAAGAATTGATATCCCAGTGGTATTTGTTTCGGGCGGACCAATGAAAGCCGGCGTTACTTCAAAAGGAGTGAAGACAGATCTTATCTCTGTTTTTGAAGGCGTAGGTAAATACCAGATGGGTGAAATAGATGATGATGAACTTCTTGAGTTGGAAACAGTTAGTTGTCCTGGATGCGGTTCATGTTCAGGAATGTTCACTGCAAATTCTATGAACTGTTTGATGGAAGCTCTTGGAATTGCTTTACCTGGTAACGGTACTATACTAGCTGTTGATGAAGATAGAAAAAGACTGGTCAAGCAGGCTGCAGAACAGATAATGACCTTGGTTGAAAAGGATATTAAGCCATCTGACATTTTATCGCGCGAATCTTTCCTTAACGCTTTTGCCCTGGATATGGCAATGGGCGGAAGTACTAATACTATACTTCATGGATTAGCGATAGCAATTGAAGCGGGGATTGATTTTGATCTGCATGAACTGAATGAAATAGCTGCTAAAGTGCCATATATATGTAAGGTCAGTCCAGCCACACCGTTTGTACATATGGAAGATGTAGACGAAGCCGGAGGAATCTCAGCAATACTGAACGAAATTTCAAAAGTTCCGGATATTTTATATCTCGATAGATTAACAGTAACCGGTAAAACTCTTGGTGAAAATATTAAGGATGCGGAAATAAAAAATGATAAAGTTATTAGAAGATTGGAAAACCCGTATTCTGAAACCGGCGGTCTTGCCGTACTATTCGGAAACCTTGCCCCGGAAGGCTCAATTGTAAAAATCGGTGCGGTTGATGAAAAAATGCTTGTGCATAAAGGTCCGGCAAGAATTTACAACTCTCAGGAAGAAGCGCTGAAAGGTATTACTGCTAAAGAAGTCCAACCTGGAGATGTGGTTGTGATAAGATATGAAGGACCGCAAGGCGGGCCGGGAATGCCGGAAATGCTATCGCCGACAAGTGCAATTATGGGAATGGGATTGGGAGATAAAGTTGCGCTGCTTACTGACGGCAGATTTTCCGGAGGTACACGCGGCGCTTGTATCGGGCACGTATCACCGGAAGCAGCGGAAAAAGGTCCTATCGCAGCATTGCAGGAAGGCGATATGATATTTCTTGATATACCGAATAAAATTCTTCAAGTTGAATTATCAGATAATGAAATAGAAGAAAGGTTGAATAACTTACCGGAGTTCGAACCGAAAATTAAAACCGGTTATTTAGCGCGTTATTCTAAAATGGTTACATCT
>JAADIB010000378.1 GCA_013151565.1 Chlorobiota bacterium | reverse complement strand
ATCTCGAATTCTGTTCTATACCACCAAGGAACTTTGAACTGCTCGGTTGGTATTTCTTTTAGATTTGTTCCAAAGTAAGGATCCGGATAAACTTGATTCTTTACCAATGCAGCCAAAACAGTTGAAGGAACTTCCGTTTGATACCAATTATTTACATCGGTATTTTCAGAAGATAATTTACTTCCATCCTCACCAACATCTTTCGATGAAATAAGATTCCAATTAACAAGGAGTTTAATATTTTTATCTGACCCGCTCATTTATCTATTTACTAAAAATTGTTTTCATTAAAATTGGAAGCTGGGAAAAGTCCGGGATTACAATATGAGCGCCGGCTTTTATCAACCTTGTGTTCTCTTGCTGTAATTTATTCCGTGTCTTCTTATCTCATCTGAGGCTACACCGATGCAAAGCGCACCGACTTTTCTTCCTTCGATGATCTCAACCGGTCCATCGCCAATAACCATAAGATTATTTCCTACGCAATTTCCTTCATCAATAATTCTGTCAATAACAATTTTCTTCGCATCACCGATCTCATTTCCTTTGGAACCGCGGATACCCCCGTTGAAAGCATCACCGTATCCAAGCGCATTTGCCTCGAATACGACATTTTCTTCGTCAGTACCGCTTGCTAAGTAAAGGATTAATCCCCGATCACGGAGAGCTTTTAATAATTCTGTTGCACCTTGGATCGTAAAATCGTAAATATTTCTCTCACCTCTTTCAAATCTTTTTATTCTATCATTAACGCTCACCATCAATCTATCAAGATAGATCGCTTTATATTCTGCTGCAGTTTTAACTTTTTCTTTAGGTACCAAACCTTCTTCGAGCACTAATTCTCTTAATCCCTGCATCTGGATAATAGTTTGAATTCCAGTAGTATCATCAATGAACTTTTCACATTTCTTCGAAATCAAATTATACTCGTCAGTCGTAAGCTTATCAAGATTTGATCCGCATATTACCTCCATCATTACTTGATGCATCACAATCTCCCATCCTTCACGAAGTGTGGAAATTGTTCCGTCATGATCTAAGATCACATTCTGAATATCGAGATCACTCGGTAGCTCCTCTGCAATCTCAATTTCACTCTCTTTTATATATCTAGCTTTTCTAGTATCTTCCGCAAGTTCTAGGTCCCCCATCAAGGTACTCCGTTCCTCTTCTAATTGTGCTATTACCGAACTGCTATTTCCCATTTTGTCCTCTTCTTATCAAAAATTTATTTATAATACGTATCAATTACCTGACAAATTGTATGTCCTATTAAAATATGCATCTCTTGAACTCTGGGTGTGTCCATCGAAGGTACAACAACATTCAAATCACAATTGTCATTGAATTTGCCGCCGCCTTTACCACTCAATCCAAGGGTTCTGCAACCTTTTTCTTTTGCTTTGTTAAATGCCTTAACCACATTATCACTGTTTCCAGTAGAAGAAATACCGATAAGAAGATCTCCTGGATTTGCCAAAGCTTCAACTTGTCTTTCGAAAACACGGTCATAACCATAATCATTTCCTATAGCCGTCAAGGCGGAAGTATCTGTTGTAAGCGCAATTGCCGGCAGACCTTCCCTTTCAATTTTATACCTTCCGGTAAATTCCGCTGCAATATGCTGTGCATCTGCAGCACTTCCTCCGTTACCACAAAGTAAAATTTTATTGCCCGATCTAATCGTTTTTAATGATATTTCGCAAGCTTCATAAATTTTATCTTGTAAAGAATCTATTACACTTTCAATAGTTTCCTTGTGCCCATTAAGTTCATTTTGAATAAGCTCTTTCATAATTATATGCTCCAATTTCTCCATTGGTCAGCCAATATTTACAAGTAGTCAATCGATTGACGCAAACGTTTGTCTTTTAAACTATAATTCTAACGAATTAAAATTTCTTTGTCAAGAATAAATTACTTCTTGATCCATAAAATTACTTATTTATTTAAAACATCAGTGGGATTAGAGTAAAGTGTGTAGAACTTAAATTTTTTATACTTAAATAGGGTCATCTAAATGACCCTATCTTTTGAAATTCAAATTATCTTCTTCCGTATATCGGACCATAAGTCTGACAAGCACGATAATCGGCTCCTTCGGGATTATCTGTCCCAAAAGCGCTCCATGCGCTCGGTCTGAAAATTCGTTCCTCACCAACATTGTGCATGTTAACTGGAATTCTAAGCATTGAAGCTAATGTAATTAACTTATCGCCTATATGACCATAACTTATAGCACCATGATTTGCACCCCAGTTTGCCATAACGGAATAAACATCTCTGAATGGACCTTTCCCATTTACGATAGGTGCGAACCAAGTTGTTGGCCAAGTTGGGTTAGTTCTTCTGTCGAGAACATTATTAACTTCTTGAGGAAGATCAACTGTGTAGCCTTCGGCAATCTGCAGTACCGGTCCAAGTCCTTTAATTATATTTACTCTCGACATAGTAACAGGCATTTCACCTTGAGTTAGGAATTGGGATGAGTAACCGCCGCCTCTAAAATATTCCAGAGCTGCGGGACACCAGTGTGTAGCCTTTAAGCAAGCGTCAACTTCCTCTTCGGTAATTTCCCAGAAAGGTTTCATGACTGATTTGCCGTCCAATTTCTGCTGACCGGTTCCGTCTAAAGTTGTTGAACCTGAATTGATAAGATGAATAATTCCGTTTGCAGCTTTTCCCCCAAGATCATAATTAGTAACTCTTTTAACTGCAGCCGGACTCCAATAAGTTCTTACATCGGAAAAGATCTGCGCTGTATCAGTCAATAAGTGACCGAATAACATTGCAACTCCATTAAGACTATCATTTTCAGTTGCAACTACAAAGGCTTCCCTTATTCCATTCCAGTCAAACGATGAGTTCAATATTGCTTCAAGGAAATCCCCGTTTGGATAGTGGTCCGTCCATTGGCGTTGACCTTGGAATCCTGAGACAAGAGCGTTGTGTCCCATTGCTTCTTCTTCGTATCCGATCTCGGTTAATTTCGGGTTTCCTATCATCAAGTCACGGGCAATAAGAGTCATTTTAACAACTGTTTCCCAATCTTTATCCTTCTGATCCCTTGAGGATTGAATTTCCGGAGGATTAACATCTTCACCTTCTTCACAATTAGCCTTAACCCATTTAAGAGCTAACTCGTATTCTTCTTTATCGTAAATTTCTTCTTCAATTCTTCTGGCAAATTCCGACATGTCAACAGTTTCAGTTCTCATACCCAGATAATCCTGGAAGAAATTCTGATCAACAATCGAACCGGCAATACCCATTGAAACGCCACCCATAGCTAAATAAGATTTTCCTCTCATCTCTGCAACCGCTAAACCGGCTTTTGCAAAAGTGAGCAGTTTGGTTTTAACATCATCAGGTATTGTAGTATCACCGCTATCTTGAACATCTTTACCGTAAATTCCAAAAGTCGGCAAACCTTTTTGATTATATCCAGCCAACGCAGCTGCCAGATAAACAGCGCCGGGTCTTTCGGTTCCGTTAAATCCCCAAATTGCTTTCGGCATAAGAGGATCGATATCCATAACTTCCGTACCGTAGCACCAAGCCGGAGTAACTGTAAGTGAAACAGCTACACCTTCACGAGCAAATTTTTCAACCGCTTCAGCTGCTTCAGCAACTCCGCCGATTGTTGTATCAGCAATAACACATTCAACAGGCATACCATTAGGATGTTTAAGATTTTCCGTTAAAAATTTTGCTGCATTAACTGCCATTCCCATTGTCTGGTCTTCAAGAGATTCTCTTACTCCCTTCATTCTACCGTCTATAACCGGTCTTATACCGATTTTAGGCAGACTCCCTCTCAATCTTTTTGCTGCTTTACTCATTTTATTCTCACACTTTTTATTTATAATATTTTAGATATTCGCTTTTGCCGTAGAATTCCTATCCACAAAATTAGTATCGATCACAACTTTCGAGTAAGGTAAATCATCAGATTTCATATGCTCGAACAATATCTCAAATGCTTTCGTTCCAATTTCATCAACCTTATGCGAAACGGTAGAAACAGGACTCATAAAATATGATGCTAAAATCGTATCGGTAAACGCGATGATAGATAAATCCTTAGGGACAGTTTTCTTCTTTTCAATTATTGCTTTTAATACACCGAAAGTGATAATTGTACCGGTAATCAATATCGCAGTAGGAGGAACAGGTAATTCCATAAGCTTAATAGAAGCTTCATAAGCATCATCCAATGTGGGAGAACTGCTGAAAATCAGATCCTGGTTAAATTCCAAATTATTTTCTTCTAAAACATTTTTATAACCTTCAAGTCTTTCAACCACAGGATACAAGTTCGGTCTCCCGCTTATGAAACCAATTCTTTTATGCCCCAGATCGATTAAATGCTTAACTGCGTTGTACGCTGATTCTTTATCATTACAGATAACAGCATTCGTATCATATTTTTCAAAATATCTGTCGATCAGCACAAACGGGAATTTTTTGTCGATAAGGTCTTTGATATGTTCGTCGGAATCTTGCACTGGAGCTATTACCAAACCATCAACTCCCCTACTGTATAAGTCATAAACTGCTTTAATTTCCTTTTCCTGATTTTCATTTGTATCGCTAATAATAAGTGTATAACCTTCTTTGGTACATTCTGCATCCAAACTTCTGGCTATTCCAATGAAATAAGGACTTGCTACATTAGGGATTATCAATCCAATAGTAAAACTTTTCTTTAGGCGTAATGATCTTGCAGTTTGATCAGGCTGGTAATTCAATTCCTTAATTGCTTTGAAGATCCTTTCTTTTGTATCTTCTGATATTTTAAGATTTTCTACATTGCGTAGGACACGTGAGACAGTTGAAGGATGAACATTTGCTAAAGCTGCCACATCTTTGAGTGTTGCTCCCATAAGTTTTAATCCTCCTTTTTTTATTAAAATAAACTTATAAACTATTAGGCAGCTTTTGCTTTGCCTGTTGTTTCTCTAATATCAAATTGAGTATTAATCATTATTTGAGTCGGAGGTAGTGTTTCCTCATCAGACTCAATATTTTCCAACAATAAATTAAAAGCTTTTGAACCAATTTCGTATAAAGGATGAGAAATAGTTGTCAATGGTTTAACCAAGTACGGTGAAAAGATCGAATCGGCAAAGGCAACTACCGAAATATCTTCTGGAATTTTCAATCCTTTCTCTAGGATCGCCGAAATCGCTCCGACCGTGATCAAGTTCCCGGTTAGCAATAGCGCTGTTGGAGGCTCCGGACAATTTAATAGTTTTGTTGTAGCATTATGCCCGTCATCAAAACTAAATCCATTTCCTACAATTAAGGAATCCGATTTAACAAGTCCAAATTCATCAACAGCTTTTTGATATCCTTCAAATCTTTTAGTCATAGTGTAGATATTATTCCTACCGCGTAAGAATGCTACCTTTTTATGCCCCAAATCAACGAGATGTTTTACAGCATTATAAGCAGACTCGACATTATTGCTAATAACCGCATTGGTGTTTATATCTTCAAAAAGTCTATCAATCAGAACAAGCGGAACCTTATGCTCCAGTACCTTATTTACTGATTCGTCACTATCTTGGGCGGGAACCATAATTAAACCATCAATTCCTCGAGAAAGAAGATGATTTACATATTTATTTTCCTTAGCTTGATGTTCGTCTGTATTACAAACAATTACCGTGTAATCCTTCTCAAATCCAAGTTGTTCAATTGTTCGTGCTATTCTGGAAAAAAAAGGATTGCCAATATCCGGTACAATTAAACCAATCGTGAAACTTTTTTTCATTCTTAAAGCGCGGGCGGTAAAATCTGGTTGGTAATTAAGTTCTTCAACAGCGTCAAAGATTCTTTTTCTTGTAGTATCTAAAATCTTTAAATTCTCTTGTTTCCTAAGTACTCTTGAAACAGTAGAGGGATGTACTCCCGCACGAGCCGCAACATCTTTTAATGTGGCTGCCATCTTTTTCTCGTATTTAGTTTTCTATTTATACTGTGTAAACAATCGATTGTGCCAATCGTTATCCTAAATATAAAGTAATTATTGTTAATAACAAATTTTATATACTCTTTTTCTAAAATAATTTTGAAAAAGAGTATATTTTAGTTGAAAATAATTAATCTAAAACGATTTCTATAGTAACGATTTTCTTTTTACCAAATTTTATCGAGACTGAATTACCATTGATTGCTAGTTTATCTCGTCTCTCTTCATTCATGTTAGTAATCCATGCTTCCTTGATTTTTTTAAATGTTTTTATATTTCCTTCAACTTCCTTATCTGTTGGATTGAACAATCTTAGAATAAGAGAATCTCTATTCTCAGCATGTTTCAAAGTACTTAGAGCAATTTCCTTCGGTTCAATTGAAATAAAGCTCATCACTTTCGGTAAATTTCCACCGCCTTTCCCTGACTGACCTGTTTCAAAAGGCAAATTGAATCTTTCAACTTCACGATAAATATTACCTTCCTGCCAGTTACCAGGATGAGGCATAATCGCATATTTCCACTCGTTCTCACCCAAAGATTGAGATAATTTCATCCAAGGATAAACATCCCATTGGTCTATTACAGGAGACTGCGTTGCCGTGAAACCTCTGAAAAGAGTTAAAGCTAATGTCCTCTCATCATCAACAATAGCTTCATATTCCCTAATTCCATCATTGAAAATTGCCAGTCCGACATTTCTCTCACTCATATCAACAAAACGGTGCATCGGATATTGAGGGGTTGGTCTTCCGTAATAAGGACTCGATTCCGGTACAACTATATCGCGCTCAATTACATCGAATGCAGCTTCGGCAGCAGAAACTTTTACATCCAATTTGGTTGGGAACATCGCACGTACTCTATGCTGCTCGGCATTGTTATTTATTTTTGTGTGAACTTCTACAAACGGCTGATTTTTTCGCAATGTATAAGTTGTATCAATTATCATTTTAACAGTTTCATCACTTCTTCTGTAGTTGCTTTCTTCCCCTTCCAACCCTATCGGTACTGTTAATTCGTTCGTTACTTTAAATCTTGTTAGGAACTCACTTGATTCAACATGGGAAATATCAGCTTTAGTTCCCAATGTTAAAAATGTCTGATTTTCTTCGGGGAACATGTGTATCCATGGATTTCCAGATTCTCCGGTTTCTTCGTAATAGTTCATGTTTTCAAAATTCTGTCCGGTCTTCTTATCGAGGATATTCAAACTACCATCTTCATTGATTGATGCTTTGATAAATTCATTTTCCATTACTGGTTCAACTGAATTGTCATTCAATTCTACATCAACCGAGCCGATATTTTGGTCTTCCCTTTTTATATGATAGGTTTTATATCCAAACGCTGGAACATCTGTGAATTCAGCACTGAGTTGAACTCTTTGAGAACGAAGTTGCAATGAAATATCCTGCAAGTTTCGCACAAGAGTTCCATACGATTCACTACCGGTTTGAGTATAAGGTATAGCATTGCCTTCAGCATCTCTAATGGAGAATCCTTTATATTCGGATTTGTCAGGCAGATCGATTGCAAAAG
>JAADIB010000426.1 GCA_013151565.1 Chlorobiota bacterium | reverse complement strand
TTGAATTGCTGACTGATATTAAAGACAGTATAAGACAAGGATTTAATACTTTTGAATATTACGCTAAAAAATATAGCGATGATAAAGAAACTGCCAAGTTCGGTGGCAAGCTTGGTACATTGGAAGTTGGTCAGCTTGACAAACAAATTCTGCAAACGGTCTATTCGATGAAAGAAGGGGAAATTAGCGCTCCGCAAAAGTTAGTTATCGGTCCGCAGAAATACGGATACCAAATTGTTAAACTTATAAAGCGAATACCGGAACATGTTGCTAATATCGATAATGATTACGATGATATAAAAAGATTAGCTGAGTATAGAAAACGTGAGAAGAAATTTAAAGAATGGGTAGAGGAATTAAAATCCCATATTTATTGGGAAGTAAAAATCTAGGTGGATCTTGGAACTAAATAGTACGAATTCAA
This sequence comes from Chlorobiota bacterium, assembly GCA_013151565.1. Taxonomy (GTDB): domain Bacteria; phylum Bacteroidota; class Ignavibacteria; order Ignavibacteriales; family Melioribacteraceae; genus SZUA-22. Next base: position 7,888 of record JAADIB010000426.1, on the reverse strand, counting down.
ACGATATTGAGTTAGTTGGAAAATTAAACTCTTCAGTAAAAAAAATCAAATCTGAAATAGGTAAAGTTATAATTGGGCAGGACAAAATTATTGACGACTTACTCGTTTCAATTTTTGCCGGAGGACATTGTCTGCTTGTCGGCGGTGTTCCGGGATTAGCAAAGACACTATTGATAAAGACTCTGGCTGACGTACTCGATTTAAAATTCAGCAGAATACAATTTACACCTGATTTAATGCCTGGTGATATCACTGGAACAGAGATAATTGAGGAAGACCAGGTAACTAAAAAAAGGTCTTTCAGATTCATAGAAGGTCCCGTATTCGCGAATATCATTTTAGCTGATGAGATCAACAGAACTCCGCCCAAAACACAGTCTGCTTTGCTTGAAGCTATGCAGGAACATAAAGTAACGGCAATGGGCAAGACTTACCAGCTTGATGAACCTTTCTTCGTACTGGCAACTCAAAACCCAATTGAGCAGGAAGGAACGTATCCATTACCTGAAGCACAACTCGATAGATTTATGTTTAATGTCTGGTTAGATTACCCAAGCTATCAAGAGGAGATTGAGATAATCAAATCAACAACAAGCGATTATGTGCCGGAATTGGAAAAAATAATTTCAAGGGATGAATTGATTGCATTTCAGAAATTGGTTAGACGTGTGCCTATTGCAGATAATGTAATAGAATATGCGGTTAAGAAAGTTAAGTTATCAAGAACAGAAAAAGATAACGGATCACAATTAAACGACTGGATAAGCTGGGGCGCCGGTCCAAGAGCTTCACAGTATTTGGTAATTGCTGCTAAGACCAGAGCTATAATGGAGGGAAGATATACTCCCAGTATTGATGATATTAAATCATCGCTTGTCCCGGTTCTCAGACATAGAATTATCCCTAACTTCAATGCAGAAGCTGAGGGAATAACATCACTCGATATCATTTCAAAATTGATTGAAGAATAATTGATGGTAATAAAGCTTAAAAGTCGTAAAGGTACTCAAATATTGAAAAGATACATTCCCTTCTTACTGGTGTTTATATTCCTTTTAACTTCGTGCTCAAATAATAACAAGCAGTCGAATGAACAGGAAGAGGAGATAACTCAACCGCAGCCCAATATTTATGGTTTGTATGTTGACTCACTTACACAGCAGAAAGGAATTGTAGGAAAGAATGAGACTTTAACCGATATACTGATTCCGCATCATGTTACTTATAAGCAGATAAGAGAAATTGCTATAATTGCACGTGACAAGTGGAATGTTCGCAAAATACGCAGGGGTAAAGAATATGTTATTTATTCGTCAAACGATTCCATCCCAAGTGTAAAATATTTTGTCTATGAAAGTGATCCGATCAACTATGTGGTGGTTGAATTTGGTGATTCAATAAGTGTTACAAAAGGTCGTAAGAAGATTAAAATAAAAGAGAATAAAACTGCTGGAGAGATAAATACTTCGTTATACATAACGTTAAAAGAGCAAAAAGTAAGTGATCTTTTGGCTTTAAAGCTGGCGGAAGTCTTTGCCTGGCAAATTGATTTCTATCGTATTTATAAAGGAGATAAGTTTAAAGTTATCTTCGAAGAAGAATATGTTGACGGAAAATTTATCGGAATTGGTAAAATCATATCAGCTTATTTTCAGCATAGAGGAGATGATTACTACGCATTCTATCTTGAACAAGATGGCAAAGATGAATATTTTGATGAAGAAGGTAAAAGTCTGCAGAAAACATTCTTAAAATCTCCTCTTAAATTCAGTAGAGTTTCTTCAGGATTTACGAGACGGAGATATCATCCTGTTCTTCATAGATATAAAGCACACTTGGGAACCGATTATGCAGCGCCTACCGGTACGCCAATCTATTCTGTTGGAGATGGTGTAGTGACAGAAGCGAGATATAAAAGGAATAATGGCAACTATGTTAAGATTAGACATAACAGTACTTATACAACACAGTATTTGCATATGTCAAAAATAGCGAAAGGAATTAGACCAGGTGTAAAAGTTAAACAGAAACAAGTGATTGGATATGTCGGCAGTACCGGCTTAGCCACTGGACCCCATGTTTGCTTTAGGTTCTGGAAGAATGGAGCACAAATTAATCATCGAAAACAAAAATTTCCTTCATCCCATCCTGTCTCAAAAAATAATATAGATCGATATTTAACATACATGGATTCTTTAAAATCTATTATTGATTCAATGCAGATAAGCAATGTTTCTACAGGGATGACTCAAGTTACAGCTAATCAATAAAAAAGAGAAGAAAAATTCTTATTTTTGTATTGTAATATATTTATAACTTTATTAAATATAAGTTTTCATTAAGAACGAGGTAATGTAACTGAAAATAATTGAAAAAAAATTTAGAAGTGTTGGGTTTTCGGAATCGGTAAATTTCTTTGATGATGAAAATAGAAATTTATTGATTACACCTCTGCAAGTGATTGCTTCGCTTGTAATAGTTGTTGGAATTTTCTCTTTAATTTTTGAGATCAAATATTTTGCTGATTTTACACTTGATATTTATTTCGGCAGAGTAATTGCAACCATTATCGGTTTCTGTGTATTAGCTTTGACTTATACGAGTATCGGAAGAAAGTATCCTGTATTTCTTATTCATCTTCTGCTGTTAACTATCATAGGTTCATTTGCTTCTATTATATTATTGGTGCCTAAAAGTATATTTGTAAACTCTCAACTTCTAGCGCTTATTATTTTTACTGCGGCGCTGTTTCTTAGCTGGGATATAAGAAACCAGATCATCTTAGCAATCTATTATAATGTCCTGTTTGCTATTTCAATATTACTGAACGATTCCAGTATATACTTTCTGCCAAATTTTTATACGACATTTGTTTTCGTTCTATTCATTTCTATAATGAGTATTATAGCTACTACGGTTAATTATAAGCTGCGTCAGAGGTTAGTTAATCAAACAACTGAAGCACAGGAATATCTTGAATATGCTACAGAAGGGATATTCAAAGTTGATATGGACTATCATTTCAAAGGAGCAAATTCATCGTTTGTTCAGCTTTTGAAATTCCCGACAAAAGAAGAAATGTATCAGACGACAACTTTGAAGGAACTTTTTAAAAGCTCAAGTTTGTTCGAAGATTTCGAGATACTAATTAAAAATAGCGGTTTGGTTATTGATTACGAAACAAAGTTCCGTAACTTTGAAGGCAATATTGTTGATGTAATGATAAATTCAAAAATCAGAAAAAACCATAAAGGTGAAGAACTGTTTATTGAAGGAAGTATTTATGATATCACTAATAGGAAAGAGGCTGAGGAAAAGATAAAAAAATATAATCGTGAGTTAGAAAAATTAAATAATAATAAAGATAAATTCTTCTCAATTGTCGCTCATGATTTGATGACACCGTTTACTGCACTACTCGGCTATTCGGAAATATTGACTAGAGAATATAAAGAGTTGGATAGGGCTACTATTGGCAAGTTCGCTTCAGATATTAATACGGTTGCTAGTAAGGCACATGGATTGCTGGAAAACTTATTAAGCTGGACAAGGGTTCAGACGGATAGGGTAACTTTTAATCCTGTTGAATTTAATCTTTATCCGATTGTTGAAGATATATTCCACTTAAGTAGCGAAAATGCGAAAGCAAAAAATATTACTTTGGTTAATAATGTAAAGTTAACTGAAATGATTTATGCCGATGTTAATATGTTAAGTACAGTTTTAAGAAACCTCATTTCAAATGCCATTAAATTTACCGGAGAAAACGGAAGAATATCAGTTGCAACGGAAGTTAATAATGGAACGATGGAAGTATCTGTTATAGATAACGGAATGGGTATGAGTTCTATAGATGTGAATAGACTATTTGATGATAACTTTCAGCACTCTGGAACTGGAACTCATAATGAAAAAGGTACTGGTCTTGGATTGATATTATGTAAAGAATTTGTTGAAAAACACGGTGGAACTATCAAAGCTGAAAGTAGACTTGGAGAAGGCACACGTATCTTTTTTACTATCGGCACTAAAGGGATAATAGCTCAAGAATAATGTGATTCAGGATGAAAATAAGTTAGACTCTGAATCACTGTAAGAGTAGTACAAGATTGAACTTTGAAGTGATTTTTCTTAGTTTGCATATCCTAAATGGCGCGTTCGTCTAGTGGTTTAGGACGCTGGCCTCTCACGCCGGTAACACGGGTTCGAATCCCGTACGCGCTACAAGTCTGCCGGTTATTCCGGCATTTTTTTAATCTAAACTATGAAACATTATAAAAAGCATATATTCATTTGCGAAAACATCAGAGAGAAAGATAGCTTAAAAAAAAGCTGCGGAAGAGCAAACTCAGCCGAAATCAGACAGGTTTTCAAATCAAGATTGAAAGAACTTAACCTATCTATTGAGATAAGAGCGAATGCTTCCGGTTGTTTAGGTCAGTGTAACCACGGACCTATTGCTGTTGTATATCCTGAAGGTATTTGGTATAAGAATTTAACTATTGACGATGTTGAAGAGATTATACAATCGCATTTGATCAATGACAAACCAGTTGAAAGACTAATATTAAAAGATGATAAGTAAAGAAGAAAAAAATAGGATGAAGAAAATTCTTTCTATTCTGAAAAAAGAATATCCGGATGTTAAACCCGCGCTCTATTTCAATACACCTTTCGAATTATTAATTGCTACAATACTTTCGGCTCAGTGCACTGATGCAAGGGTAAATATTGTAACGGAAAAGCTTTTCAAAAAGCATAAATCACCAAATGATTATTTGAAAGTTTCTAATGAAGAATTAGAAAAGGATATCTACTCAACCGGGTTTTATAAACAGAAGACAAAAAGTATTAAAGCATGCTGCAGTCAATTGGTTGAGAAATATAACGGGGAAGTACCTGCTGATTTCGAAAAATTAACAAAACTTACGGGTGTTGGAAGAAAGACGGCTTCTGTTGTAGCTGGAAATGCTTTCGGTATTCCGGCTATTGCTGTTGATACTCATGTTATTCGACTTACGAACTTGCTTGGTTTTGTTGATACAAAAGATCCTAAAAAAATTGAACTTAAACTGAAGGAAATTGTCGATAAAAAGGATTGGATCAATTTTACTCATTGGTTCATTTCTCACGGTCGTAAAGTTTGTATTGCACGAAGACCCAAATGCCTAGAGTGTGTTTTGGTGAATGAATGTCCAAGTAAAAACGTTTAGTGAAAAATAATTCTGGAGAAATAGAATGAACATAGAACAAAACAGAGATGAATGTCTAGCAATTTTAAAAGAACATACTAAAAGTGAAAGTTTATTAAAACACGCATACGCCGTTGAAACTTGCGTTGCTTCTTATGCACGTAAGTTCGGAGAAGATGAAAATTTTTGGAGCAATGTTGCTCTTCTTCATGATTTTGATTACGAAAAATTTCCCACTGAAGAAGAACATCCTTACAAAGGGAATGAGATATTAAAGGAACTTGGATTTTCGGAAGAATTTAGAACTGCTATAATGTCTCATGCTGAATATACCGAAATACCGAGAGAGACAAAATTACAAAAGACTCTTTATGCATGTGATGAATTAGCAGGCTTTATTACGGCGGTAACTTATGTGCGCCCTAGCAAGTCGATTGATGAAGTAAAGGTTAAATCAGTTAAGAAGAAGCTGAAAGACAAAGGATTTGCCAGAGCGGTTAATAGGGAACAGATAATTTCAGGGGCTGAAGAACTTGGTATTCCTCTTGATGAACATATTCAATTCTGCATTGATGCAATGAAAGAGAAAAAGGATCTGCTTGGTTTATGACGAAAGATTCCGAATAAATAGTTACTAATTCGATTCTTTTTGCTTTTTAGTAGGTATAAATTTTTAGAGATCAAAAAAAATGTCAATAAAATTACAATTACTTTAAAATAGCTGATTATTTCAAAGAATTTGAGTATTTTAAATAATGAAGTGAAACTGATTAATTGACTTGACAAAGTGTCTATAAGTTAGTTAACTTTTATATCAAAATTTAAGGAAAGTAATATATAGAGCGCTTTTTTACGATTTTATTTGAAACCTAAATATCAGTTACTTTGGTAGCAGTATTTAATTAATTTAACTTATTTGGAGAAAAAAGTGAAAAGCAAAGGCTCTATCATTATTTTCCTTTTGCTGTATTTAAACCTATTTGCAGAGGGGGATGTTAAAATCATTTCCTCATCTTCTACAAGTGTTGTATTTGAGTTTACTCCAAATTATTCTCCCGTCACTTATTCTGAAATAGAAGGTACAAAATATACTAATATTGCATTTGACAGAGCCGTTGGTGCTTCTGAAGAATTAGTTGGCAAGATCCAACTGCCGTACAGATTGATCTCTGTGGGTGTTCCGTCAGAATTTGGTAACACACTTCAAGTTCTTACTACTCAGCATTCTATAATAAAAGGCAAGATTGCACCTGAGTCTTGGGATGTTAAATTAACAAGCGATCAGATCAGCACGGCAAAAAGAGAATTCCAAAACAGCGAACTGGTTCGATTCGGCAATTTTGGTTACAGCCGCGATCTTCCTATGCAGGCAATCCTTATTTCACCTATTCAGTACGATCCGAAAACCGATGAGATAATCTTATACAAGAAGATCATGGTAAGAGTTAACTTTGGAAAACCTGCAGATAGAACAGTTGAGATAACTGATAAATACGTTAAGGATAATGTAATAAATTTTGATGCTGCACAAAAATGGGGAAAACAATCTAAAAAATTAAGCAAAGTAACCTCCAATTCAGTTCTTTCTGAAGGGACATGGTACAGATTTGAGGCTCCGGAAGAAGGTATATATAAAATTACAAGGGATCAATTAAAGTCACTTGGAATTGATGCAGCATCGGTAAACCCGAAAACAATAAAGATATATAATAACGGTGGGAAAGCATTACCTGAGAAAGTTTCATTTCCCGCAGCAACTGATCTGGTTGAGAATGCAATTATTGTTGAGGGAGAAGATGATGGTAAGTTTGATGCGAATGATATAATAATTTTTTATGGACGCGGGACGGACTTCTGGGAATTTGATATAAATAAAAATCAATATGTACGGTATCATCATCCATATTCTAAGAAAAACTATTATTGGATAACATCCGGGGGCAATAACGGAAAAAGAATTGAACAGAAAAGTTCTTACACTGGAGATCCCTCATTTGTTCAGACATCAACGGTAGCATTTAAATCTTTGGATGATGACAGAATAAATATTGGTAAATCAGGCAGGGATTATTGGGGGGATGATTTCAGTCTGAATACCAATTCTCGTACTTATATCAATGATCTCAGATCTCAGTGAAAGAATAGAGAGCGAACCGATCAAATACAAAATGCGGTTTGCAAATGTGGGTACAAAAGCTTTTCCTATTAGGATACTTGAGAATTCAAAACAGATATATTCTGGTACTTTAAGCAGAAAGAAAGCCAATTATTATACATGGGGAACTCAGAGCATTATAAATGCACAATTCACCGGTGTTCTTCCGGATAACAGAAGTGTCCTTAAAATGAGTATTTCGGCATCATCGCCTGATTCCAAAGCCTATATTGATTATTTTGAGATTGAATACAAACGTAATTTAATTGCCCAGAATGATGAAATTTTGTTTTTTGCCGGGGAAAAAAGAACTGAAATTGAATATCAGTTGAAATTTGCAAGTACAAATGATATAAAAATATTTGACGTTACGAATAGTAATGATGTAAAACAAGTATCATACTCGATTGATAATGATAAAGGGATCATTAAGGTCAAGGACCGTGAATATACAGACGGTTATTCTAAATTTCTTGCATTATCTCCATCTAAATATAAAGCTATCTCTAAAATAGAAAAGGTTGATAACTCCAATATTCAC
>JAADIB010000447.1:3026-10295 GCA_013151565.1 Chlorobiota bacterium | reverse complement strand
GAACCTGTAACAAGAGCTATTTTACCCGATACATCAAACAGATTGTTCATAACCTGCTTTCTCCTTTATTTTAATTACTCTTTTCGCTTTTTTTACTATGTTATTTACCGTTAAACCGCATACTTCGAGCAGTTCATCATATTGCCCGGAACCACCGAAGTGGTCGTCTATTGCCACCCAATCAGCCGGAACAGGACACTCGAGCGCTAACGCCTCAAGTACTGCCGAAAACAAACCTCCGTACCTGTTATGCTCTTCAACAGTAATAACAGCTCCCGTTTTGGAAGCGCTTTTGATTAAAAGATTTTTATCAATTGGTTTGATTGTATGAATTTCGACTACTTCCGCATCAATACCTTCTTTTGCAAGTTCCTTAACTGCATCTAAAGCATATGAAACCATCATACCAATGGCAACAATTGTCACATCTTTGCCCTTCTTTAACACAAGTCCTTTCCCGATTTCAAACTTTGTACCTGGTTGATGTATATCTGGAGCAGAAACCCGCGGTACACGAATGAACGTTGGACCCATAATATCTGCTACTTCCTGCACAGCCCATCTCATCGATGAAGCGTCGGAAGGAACAAGTATTGTAAAATTGGGCATTGCTCTCAATATCGCTAAATCCATAATTGATTGATGAGTAGCGCCGTCGCCGAAACCGGAAAGCCCTCCGTTTGTTCCGATTAATTTAACATTATTTGCCGGATATGAGATTTGACTTCTTATTTGGTCGGTTGCACGCAGTGTGAGTAAGAAACTAAACGTACAAACATATGGGATCAAACCACAAGTTGATAGCCCAACTGCAGTTGAGACCATATTTGCTTCAGTTATACCCATATTAAAAAATCTTTTAGGAAATTTATTTCCGAAAAGAATTGATCTTGTCGCCGACGACAAATCCGCATCCAATACAACAATTTTTGGATTTACTGTACCTAATTCAGCCAATGACTCTCCAAACACTTCCCGCAATGGTTTATTATTCAATTTAATCCTCCATTCAATTCAGCCATAGCTCTTTCAAAATCTTCGTCATTAATTGTTTTACCATGCCATTCGACACGATTTTCCATGAAAGATACACCTTTGCCTTTAATTGTATCCGCAATTATTACACTCGGGTTATCTTTATATTGCTTCGCCTGCTCAATAGCTTCAATCAGAGCGAGAATGTCATGCCCGTCGCATTGAATCACGTTAAAATCGAAGGCACGGAACTTATCACCTAAGTTACCGATAGGCAGAATATCATCGCTTCTACCATCAAGCTGCAACTTATTATAATCCACAATAACCGTCATCTTGTCAACTTTAAATTTGACGGCAGCAAGCATACCTTCCCAATTCTGTCCTTCGTCTAATTCGCCGTCGCCTGTAAGTACATAAGTTCGATAATTTTTATTCTGAAGCCGAGCTGCTAAAATAGTTCCCACGCCAAATGAAATTCCCATACCAAGCGATCCGCTTGTTATTTCAATTCCGGGCAGTTTGTTCATTACCGGATGCCCTTGTAATCTACTGCTCGTTTTACGGAGCGTAAGCAATTCCTCTTCATCGAAATATCCTTTCTGTGCAAGAACTGAATATAAAGCCGGTGCTGCGTGTCCTTTGGATAGCACAAATCTATCTCTATCAGGATCACTAGGATTTTTCGGGTCAATATTAAGTACATGATGATAAAGGACACTCAATATTTCACAAGTAGATAACGAGCTACCCGGATGTCCTGAACCAGCATAATAACAACTCGTAATAATCTTTTTACGCATATCGTGAGCTTTTTCTTCCAATTCCTTTATTAAATTATTCATATCAGACAACGATTAATCCTCCTATTTTTAATTATCGCTCAGCATAACATTTCGTCTTGTATAATTAAGAGTTTTAGAGTCGTTCTTACCGATAAAAAAACTTAAAATGTAACCAATAATAATTGTAACTACAAAAGAAATAGCCGCAGGCCAAAGTACACCTACTGCTAATGAATCTATACCCATTTTAGGTCCGAATACTAATAAAGATCCAAAAATAAACCCCAGGAACCCTGCAGTTAAAACAGCTGGTGCGGTAACACGTTTTGTAAACATACCTAAAAGAAAAATTCCAAAAAGAGGACCCGTGAACATATTAATGAGTTTTTGTGAATATGTAAAAATATCACCTAATTGTTCAACAAAGAAAGCCATAATGATTGCAACCAAACCAATTAAGACAGTACTGATTCTCGAAATTCTCAACCTGTGGGCTTTTTCTTCTTCTGAATTCTCACCTATTTCCAGATTATTTTGCTTTAGCATATATGGTGCGTAAAAATCATTAAGTATTGCCGTTGTAATTGAATTTATACCTCCATTAATACTGGACAATGATGCTGCGTAAATAGATGCAAGCAGAATGCCGATGACACCAGTAGGCAAAATATTTGCAATAAAATAGGGATAAATATGATCTATTTTAAGAGATGCAGGAAATGTAAGATTTTTTGCTACAGTAAATAACCCTGCTCCAATTGTAGTAACCAGAACAATATAAAGTAAATAAGCAATTGCATTAGCTAAAAATCCTTTTTGACTTTCTTTTACTGATTTTGCCGTAATATATCTTTGTACCATTGCCTGATCAACACAATAATTACCCATTTTTTGTATTGTGTAAGTAATAACTATTGATACAACAGTAAAATCTGTAATCAAGTAAAGTTTTATTTTACCGAAAATTCCCGCTTCTCCAAATCCGGGAATATTTCCTGTCATTTTTGTTTTACCCGCTGCTGCAAGCGTATCCCATATCTTTGTCAACCCACCTGGAACTGCATCAATAATAAAAAAGATGACTAGAAACATACCAAGGAACATTATTGCTGAATGAAATACATCACCCCACATTACAGCTTTTACACCCCCAAGAGTAGTCATCAATAAAGCTACAATTCCAAGTACAATAATAGAAGGAATTAATGGAATTTTACCACCAGATACTACATTTAGCACCATGGAAGGGACATAAAGAACTGCTGCCATCCAGGTTAGTCGCCAAATAATAAAAATACCACTTGCCAATCCACGAACATTTTTATCAAATCGTTTTTCTAAATACTCATAAGCTGTATATAATTTCAACTTATGATAAAAAGGCATAAAAACATATACAACTACAGGGTAAGATATAGGAATAGCCATAGACATCCAAAATAAAATCAGACCGCTTTTAAATGCTCCTGCCGGATATGCCATATATCCAACCGCACTTGTAAGTGTTGCCATTAACGATAGACCGACGGGAAGCCAACTCATACTTCGACCTGCCATTAAAAAATCTTTAGCCGATTTTTGCTGTTTTAGAAAGTAAAAACCAATACCTACTGTCCCGAATATGTAAGTTAAGGCAATAATTATATCAGTAGTGCTAATGCCGACATTTTGCATTAATATCCTCCTTTTATATTTTCTTTATAAGAAACTTCTAATCTTTCAATATATAATCTGATAGAATAGAATATGTGTCTATATTTTTTACTCTAAGGCTTATATTTCCCCATACATATATCTTACTATTTTCAGATCTTTGTACGACGCTCCAGAAGTCACCAACTTGGATAACTCTTCCTGCTAATGATTTTTGATCTGGTTTTTTCTCAATTTCAATTACAGATTGAAATTTATTTTTATCAAATTTGATATTAATAATCTCACCGGTAATGGATTTGTTTGTAAACTTAACAGCTTTATTTTTATTGTGTTGATTCTTAACATTCTCATTAATATTATTATCTTCAAATATAACTTCCAAATTACTACTAAATGCTTTCCCTTCATTTTCACGAATAATATTATCTATAATAAGTGATGGTTTGAAGTAGTTGAAGTGCTGTTTGTATAGAACAGCGACTTTTCCCTTATTATACATTACAATATTGTTTTTCATTTCCATGTACGAATCAACACATTCAACTGCACCACCTGTTAAGTTGTTTACTAAAATATTATTCGTAATCGTTGCTCGCCCTTCCTTGCTTAAACGAATGCCACCCACTCCATTCCCTATTGTCCAGTTACCTGCAATAAAATTATCGGTAATGAGTGCGTGGCTCTGTCTCATTATATAAATACCGCCACCGTCATCATCGGAAACATTACCTACAATCCAGTTACTACTAATAGTCGGATATGAAAAATATTCCGCGTATATTCCTCCAGCATCACTATTACCTTTCGCACGATTAGAGACAATAATATTATTCTCAATAATCGGTCGTGCCTCGTTTGAACATGAAATAGCACCACCGTTGCTGCTACGAGTACGATTCAAGTCATCAGCACCGGAAATATTCTCAATAAATACATTGTTTTTAACAACCGGTCTTACATAACCCACCATAAAGTTGTTCTCAATTCTTCTGTCTGTTCCATGCCTCTTCCGGACCCATCCATAAAAAGAAAGAGCACCACCATCTCCAATCGATGTTTTATTATTGTAAAAAAGATTATTTTTAATCACTGGAGTAGCGTTATAAAGACAGGCTATTCCACCACCATTATTCCCTTGTTGGTGAATTCGTGTATTATTAAAGTTATCCGGTTTATCAGCAAAATTATTTACAATGAAACAGTTGCTGATTATCGGGGCAGTGTCATCACAAAGAATTCCACCTCCGTGCGAATTTGAAAATCCGTTTGTTATTGTAAACCCATCAATTTTCGAACTATCTGCACCTAGAATTACGCGACGAGCATTTTCCCCATCTAATATTGTAGCATTTTGATAAATATCGCGTTCCCAAGTTTTACTATTAAAACCACCAAATAATTCTATAAACCTTCTCATCTCAATAGTCGACCCTGAGTAAACACCTTCTGCTACGAATAAGGCGATAACATGATTCTCTAATTCGTTATTCACTTTGTTAAAGGCATTTACAATTGTTTTCCATGGAGTTTCTCTACTGCCATCACCTTTTTCATCGGAGCCAGTATTTTGTGAAACATAAAATATCTCAGCATAATTATTTTTATCTACCTTTTCAGTAGAAGGACCTATTTTTGAAATATTTCGGACTGGGTTCTGTCCATAAACTAATGTACAAAGAGCAGTAAAAATCAGTGCAATAAAAAGTGTTTTCATATCAATCAATATCTTTTAATTTTAAATATTTATTATTTAGTTAAACTTAATTTCAACTTTTTTCAAAATCGGTGTATCTGCCCCGTTACCCATATTAAAGACTACTCTATATTGCATCCATTTCCCCGATAGATTTGAGATAGTCTTATCTGTTTTTGTAAAATAAGTTCCGGGACCTTTTGGACCATTCCATTTGGATTCTTTCAGAGTTTTTTGAGATTCGGCTGCTCTTACTTGAAATTTTAAATCAGTATCAGCAGGAACTTCGGCATCCCAATCAATCGAAACCGGGTTTCGGTTATCACAGAAGTAAGGGGAGGAAGTGTATCTGAACAGATTCTTTCTGTTATAAATATTACCGATATCCACACCCATGTCATAATGCGCACCTACACTCGGAAGTTTTTGAACATTTTTATCCGAAAATCCTTCTTTACTCCCCCAATATAGTAATGAGTTAGTATGATGATCGCCATAATCTTTTATTTTATTATAGCTTCCGTCCTTCCTATGGCAATAGAAAAATACATCACTGTATCCGTCTCTGTTGAAATCACAAACCAATGCTCCGGTACCTCCGTCGGTATAAAACTTTAACGAATTATCAATATCAAAGCCTTGTTTACTACCTAATAATACTGTCGAATATCCGGAACGTTTTCCTCCCCCCTTATAAAATGGACACACCAAATCTAGCCAACCATCGTTATTTACATCTCCAATAGTCATTGTTTTGGCTTGAAGCGGTAGGACTACCGGATCAACAAATTTCTTATCATCTCGCCCATAATAGATAAGGACATGTTTGTTATGTGCAAATGCAATGTCTAACAAACCGTCTTTATTTAAATCAGCAACTCCTGGCATTCCGGTTCCTTCGCTTTGAGGTAATTGTAATGTTCGATTGCCGTAATTTTTTGTGCCGTCTCCATAAAAAATGATTGCAAGTTCATTCTTATATTGATTACCAAAAATCAAGTCTAGAAATCCATCGTTATCAATATCACATATAGTTGCAGACCTAGTAAGTTTAGTAGGCAATTCGGTTCGCTCAGTAACTGTCCAACCGTTTTTACTTCCCCAATAAATGTAAGAACCTTCAAAGGATTTGTTAGGTAAATTTTTCGGTGGACCGTTAGATACAATAACATCTAAATAACCGTTGCGGTCAAGGTCGGCGACTTGTACGCCCAAACCGTTATAACTTGGTAAACCGGACATATTCCATGTATTGAATTTATTATTCTCATTCCAGTATATCCAAACTTCATTAGCAAGACGAGTTGTTTCCCCTCTGTTTACCATTAAAATGTCAACATCACCATCGTCATCCAAATCGCTAAAAGCTTGCTCATAAGCCTCTCTGCCCAATAGATCAACGCGATGTTCAATATCAAATTTCCCGTCAGGTTTACCGAAGTATAAATACGATGGATCATAACCTCCGCGTGAGTTGCCCATCATCGAGCAAATTAAGATATCCAAAAAGCCGTCGCCATTAAAATCAGCAATTGAGTTCCCCTGTGCGCCGTGCTCGTACAAAGGAGTTCTATTTGTTTGTCGGAATCCACCCGGTCCGTTCCAATAAATAAAAGATGGCACTTCATAAGAGTATTGTTCCTGAAAATTGCAAACTAGCAAATCAACCCAACCGTCGTTGTTTAGATCTGCAGCATTAGCACCCCAAGCACCAATTGTTTGAATTGACTGTCTATTATCTTTACTGAATCCGTTTGCAGAACCGAAATAGAGATACGAATTGATAAGCCGGTTAGCAAGATTAGGATTACCAGTCAAAGAAAATTGATGGTTTGTAAAAAAGATATCCACATAACCGTCTTTATTGAAATCAGCGGCAACTGCATCTTTAGCATTGTATGTTTCCATAGATATTCTTCGAGTCTCGCTAAAAAGTCCATTCTGATTTGTATAAGCGAAAGAAGAATTTCCATTCTCGCATGCAAATATTAAATCGGGTGAGTTATTGTTATCGATATCCATAATTGTAACTGCGGAAGCCTTATTGGTTGGTAATTCTACTCTATTCCTTTCACTAAAACCGTTCTCTCCACCATAGTAAACATATGATGATTTTCCATTTCCATTAGAGAAAACGATGTCACTCCAACCATCATTGTT
>JAADIB010000447.1:0-3001 GCA_013151565.1 Chlorobiota bacterium | reverse complement strand
ATTTGTTGAAATGTTTGTATAATTCTCGTTGCTATAACCTTTTTCTCCTCCCCAGTAAATTCTTGAATATGACGAACCGGTTTTATCTTTATCACGGTATTCCCAGAAGCCGCTTGAAAAAGCAAAGACAATATCTTTATAACCGTCTTTATTAAAATCGTCAACGGCGGCATTCTGTGCTGCAGAACTTTTTAATGATATTCGTTTACTGAAAGGGTAAAAGCCCCACTCGCCATTTTTAACTGTATCGCCTTTTTCCAATCCTCCGTAATAGATAAAAGAATCCATATTTGTCCATGTGCCATTGGAATAATTTGGCACAACTAAATCCATTTTACCGTCGTTGTTCAAATCATTTGCGGTAACCCACATCGGTCCATTAGCCGGAATGTAGCTTTGATTATTTATACTGAAATCCTTACCGTTACCCCAGTAAATAGACATATCAAGCATTTCGACAAGGGGATGAGAGTTCACGCATAATATATCAACGGATCCGTCATTATTAACATCCCATCTGTTAATAGCTTGAATTCTACCCTTGTGCGAAACGTACATATTCGCTCCCCCATCGTCAAAAGTCCCATCAACAAAATCTGCAAAACTACTTTCCTTCCAGATTTTCTGTGCAAACAAATGTGAAGCCGATAAAATCAATGCAGATATAATGATTATAATTTTTATAAACTTCATTTTTTAAGTTCTCAGCATAAATTCATAATCTTCATAAAGCAAACAATTGTAAGTATTTCCCACATCACGTAAATTTAATCTGTTTAGACCAGTAGCAGTAACTTCCCATATTTGTATCATATTTTAATTTCCACCTGTAAGATCACTCAATTTTAATGTCATTGAAAAAACTTTTTCATTATCAATACTATAAGCATCAAATGTAACTATTGGATTAGGTTTCGTTGTATCAAATGTTATCAACCCAAAGACTTGTTTAGCATTGTAACCATACATTGCACCTGGTTCAATGGGGTGAACAATTTGGTTAGTTAGTCTGCAATTCTCCCAATCGTATAATGTATAACCATTCGGGCGTTCAATTCTTCTGATATCGGTACGATGGCGGTCGCCTGATAGTAAAACAACACCACTGATGTTATTATTTGCTAAAAAGTCGAATATCTCTTTTCTCTCCTTATGAAATCCGTTCCAGGTATCCTTCGCACCAGGTTTCGAATCATATGCCCACGGAACACCTGAAACAATTACTTTAAAAGTAGCTTCCGATTTTTTAAGTGCGTCAAGCAACCATGTTTTTTGATTTGGACCTAACATGGTCGGGTTTTTTTCGAATGGGTTAGTACGGTAAAAACGCCCGTCGAGCATAAAAAAATCAACATTAGCAATTTTAAAATTAAACCAGCACGCGGGCCATTCTTTACTTCCGTAAAATGGATTTATCCATTGTTCACGGAAAATATCCAGCATACGCATTTTCCATGCAGGTTTATCTTTATAAGGGCCAAGCCAAACATCATCAGTTGCAATATCGTGGTCATCCCATATAGCATAATTGCCAACAGACGCAACTAATCTCCTAAATTCAGGGCGCGACTGTCTTTGATAATAACAATAACGAATATCATAGGGCTGTAGTGGTGTATCTATATAAACATTATCTCCCATCCATAAAAATGCCAGTGGCTCGTGTCCTTTAATAACATCCCAAATTCTTTCATGCCATGGTACATAACCGGCACCGCCTCCAAAGACAATTTTGAATTTTGCTCCTTTATCAGCTTTAGGGAAAGTGCGAAAAGCATGTACAACCGAATTTTCTGAAATAACACCGTTCACCAGCACTTTATAATAATATTGTGTGTTAGGTTCAAGTTTTCCCACTCTCACTATTGCAGTATAATCTTTGTTCGAATCGCTCTTAGCAACCTCGGAAAAAACTGC
The DNA here is from genome assembly GCA_013151565.1 of Chlorobiota bacterium. Classification (GTDB taxonomy): domain Bacteria; phylum Bacteroidota; class Ignavibacteria; order Ignavibacteriales; family Melioribacteraceae; genus SZUA-22. The sequence goes on along the minus strand of JAADIB010000447.1, from coordinate 1,084 downwards.
ATTCTTTAATGATTTATTTTTACTGACTTTCATCTGAACGTTAACTTCATTGACAGTTCTTACCCAAAAACTTGCACCGTGGTCAGATACACGACCCAACATAGGACCTTGAATAATTTCGAGTTTAAAAGGAGCAGCGTAATCTTTGAAACCCTTTGATTCTACCAGCGGCTTTAATAAATCACGCGGACCAGCAAGAAAACGTCCAAGTGGTAATCCCATATCAACAGCGGTCTTGACCATCTGAACTGCCTCATCAATTTTATTTTGTTGAGCTAATGCAACTGCAAGATTAAAGTATGATTCCATATCTTCAAAATCTTTTGATAATAATTTGCGGCAATATTTTTCTGCTTGTTCAGGTTTACCCGCAATTATCTCCAACAAAGCTCTTTGACCACGTCTTTTATACTCCAACTTAGGATCTCTTTCAAAAAATCTACTTTCTAAAGCATCACCACCGATATCCCATGCATTTTCAGAACCATAATAAGGATGCTTACTTCCGTTCAAATATGCATCCGGCGGTGCAAATTCTCCGACTGCTTCATTACTTGGAATTTTCTCCGGTTGTTTTTTCCCGCAGCCGATTAATAAAATTATAAGTAAAAAAGTTACAATTATTTGCGAGAAATTTTTCATAACACAACCTTGTTTATTCAAATTGCAATTCATAAATTATTTATTTTTATAAATGTTTAGTAATTATTGCTAAACGATCATTCGTATTTTCGTCCCCATTTAGGATAAGGGACTTTTATTATTTCTTGCTTGTGCCATTTTTGCTCATCTTTAGTTTTACGCGAAGAATAATTCAGATCGTCAACATAAACATCAACATACTTACCTCCTTTACGGGGATTAAGCAACCCAAACCGATCAAAGGTTGCTTCTGTTTTTCTTTGTTCCGTGGTTAAATCGGCAGAAAAAGATTCATCACCTAAAGTAACCGTAATTCGTCCTGCCTTTCCTGCACTCGGATCATATTCAAAGGAAAAAGTTCGCGGAATTCGATCGGGAATAAATGTGGGACCGCGTTTTTCAAAAGATATATTCTGCTTCGGCGAGCATACGGCAGTAAATG
>JAADIB010000279.1 GCA_013151565.1 Chlorobiota bacterium | reverse complement strand
CCTACTTCAACACCTTTTATGGTTAAGTTATAATTGACAAATCCTTCAACATCTTCTTCAATTGTTCCTGTTTCTGCAAGGTCTGATCTTGTCACTTTCATATACGACGCTTTGCCATCACAGAACAGAGTTAATGAGCTAAGCGCTCTGCCCAGAAGTTGAATTCTGTTCGCCGAACCTTGATCGTAAACTTCTCTGTAAACAATTTTCGTATCAATACCTGTCTCGAGCAGTTCAGCAGCGATACGATGAACCTTTGGAGTTGTACGGTCATATTTAAACGACCCGGTATCAGTTAAAATTGCCACATAGATTGGAAGCGCAATATCATAATTTATTTTGTATCCGGATTCACTGATAAGATCATAGATCATCTCTCCTGTTGATGATTTTTCAGCATCAAATATTTCAATATCTGAAAAATTTTCCGGAAACTCATGATGATCAATACAAACTTTTTCTGCTCTGCTTATTCTGATCGGCTCTCCCAAATCTCCTGTTCTACTCAGCTGATTTAAATCGAGGACGACAATAACATCCGCATGGCTAATAACCTCTGAATGGGAAGTTTGATCAAATGCTTCTATCTCATCATCAGTATTAATCATAAATTTTAAAAACTCCGGAGTGTGACTATGATTAATTATTCTGACTTGCTTTTCTATACTTTTTAAATATCTCGCAAGAGCAAGCTCAGATCCAATTGCATCACCATCAGGATTCATATGAGTTGTGATAACAAAGTTGTTATTTTGTTTAATTGTATCAAAAAGTACATTAAAATCATTCATATTTATTTTTTCACCGTTCCTTTAAAAAAACAAAGGCGAAGATAAATCTCCGCCTTCAATTTAAGAAAGAATAATATTATTCAACAACCCAAGTATTGCCGCTGAATAATAATTCTTCAAGATTTCCTTCACCCTGTTCTTCAATTACATGCTCTATCTGTTGTATTACTCCTTCATCATAGGTCGGTTTGAGAATTTGTCTAAAAACACCTAATGGTGTAGGCATATCAGGACTATCGGTCATGTGCGATAAAATGAATGCTCTAATCGGTCCTTCATCTTTTTCATCATGTACCCAAAGATCATCTACTGAATGTCTACCGTCATTAAGATCAACTACTACGGGAGTAAACCCATCAAGGAGAATTCCTTTATCAAGCTTTTTACCGAATATTAATGGCTCACCATGTTCCAGAACAACTACATGTTCAGATTTAACTTCCTTATCTGTTAAATCTGAATACGCGCCGTCGTTGAAGATTAAACAATTCTGATATACTTCTAAGAATGCTAATCCCTTATGCTCGGCAACTCTAGCAAGCATTTCTTTCATATGTTTCGTTTCTCTATCAATAGTTCTGGCAACTAAAGTAGCCTCTGAACCCAGAGCCAGAGATAACGGATTGAAAGGATAATCTACACTGCCGAAAGGTGAACTTTTCGTTATTTTTCCTTTTTCCGATGTTGGCGAGTACTGCCCTTTTGTCAGTCCATAAATTCTATTGTTGAAAAGAATGATCTTTAGGTCAATATTTTTTCTGCAAGCATGAATAAAATGGTTTCCGCCAATACTCATTAAGTCGCCGTCACCGGTAGCAACCCAAACGGAAAGATCAGGACGAGTTACTTTTAATCCGGTTGCAATAGCCGGTGCGCGTCCGTGAATTGTATGCATACCGTATGTATTCATATAATAGGGAAAACGGCTGGAACAACCTATACCGGCAACCCATACAAATTTTTCTTTTGGAATACCAAGTGTAGGAAATACTCTTTGGACTTGCGCCAATACCGAATAATCTCCGCAACCTGGGCACCATCTTACATCTTGATCAGATTGAAAATCTTTTGGAGTCAGGTTCATTTCTTTTACATCTATTTTATCATTCATTTTGCACCTCCGAGTATCTCAGCTATCTTTTCTGTTATTTCATATGTTCTTAAGGGTAACCCTCTCATCTTATTAAACTGAATAACAGGTATTAAATATTTATCCCTAATAATTTTTGCTAATTGACCGAGATTAATTTCAGGTATCAGCACGTTGTCAAATTTTAATAAAATTTCACCAAGATTTTTAGGGAACGGGTTAATATACTTTAAATGAGTTTTTGAGACTTTATACCCTTCTTTACGTGCAGAATTGACAGCTTCGGTGATCGATCCATATGTTCCACCCCAGCCTAGGACCAATAACTCCCCTTCCTGGTCACCGTCAACAACTAATTCGGGAATATCATTTTGCATACGTTCAATTTTCTCAGCTCTTAAGTGACACATCAAATCGTGGTTTGCAGCATCATAACTAACATTACCAGTTATATTCTCTTTTTCCAAGCCGCCGATTCTATGTTCTAATCCAGGTGTCCCCGGTACAGCCCATGGTCGAGAGAGATTTTCATCTCTTTCATATGGCTGAAATCCTTCAACCTCTGTATGTTTTTTGACCACAATTTTTTCCAATTCGTTAACATGAGGAATTCTCCAAGGTTCAGCACCATTTGCAATATAACCGTCAGTTAATAATATAACCGGAGCCATATATTTGAGAGCTAATCGAGAAGCTTCAATTGCCATGTAAAAACAATCGGAAGGAGTTGTTGCAGCAAGCACAGCAACAGGAGATTCACCATTCCTGCCGTACATTGCCTGAAGCAGATCGGCTTGTTCTGTTTTTGTCGGGAGTCCGGTACTTGGACCGCCGCGTTGAACATTAACAATTACTAGTGGTAATTCAGTAATAACAGCTAATCCCGTTGCTTCGGTTTTTAATGCTAATCCTGGTCCCGAAGTAGTAGTAATTGCTAAAGACCCGCCGAACGAAGCACCAATTGCAGATGATATCCCGGCAATTTCATCTTCAGCTTGGAAGGTTTTAACTCCATATTTTTTATACTTGCTTAGAAAGTGCAGAATTTCAGAAGCCGGTGTAATTGGGTACGAACCTAAAAACAATGGCAGTCCGCTTAATTTACTTGCGGCAACAAATCCCAGCGCCGTGGCTTCATTTCCAGAAATTGATCTATAAGTTCCTTTAGGTAATTCCGCTTTAGCTACTTCATATCTAGCAGCGAATAATTGTGTGTTCTCACCATAATAATAACCGGCTTTTAATGCTTTTGAATTTCCACAAACAACACTTTTATTTTTACCGAATTTTTCGCCGACCCACTCTAACGTAGGTTCTATAGGTCTATTGAACAGCCAGTACATAAGTCCAAGAGCAAAAAAGTTTTTACTTCTGGCGACCTCTTTTGGTTTCAACCCGCAGTCTTTTAACGCTTCAATTGTCATTGTAGTTATTGCAACCGGAAATACACGATAACCCGCTAAGGAATTATCCTCCAAAGGATTGGATTCATATTTTGCCAAACCTAAATTCTTTTTATCAAAAGAATCCACATTAAGAATAATTATTCCATGTTTTTTAAGATTTGGTAAGTTTACTTTCAGTGCAGCGGGGTTCATCGCAACCAATACATCCGGATTATCACCGGGAGTATAAACTTCGCTAGAACCAAAATGAAGTTGAAAACCGCTAACTCCGTATGTTGTCCCGAGAGGAGCTCTAATTTCAGCCGGATAGTCGGGAAGAGTGCTCAGATCGTTCCCAACGAAAGCAGTAGTATCACTGAATTGGGTCCCGGTTAATTGCATACCATCACCGGAATCCCCTGCAAACATGACCGTTACATCAGTCAGTTCTTTGATTTCTTTTCCGTTATTTTTTCCCATTTTACGTATCTCTTTCCTAAATAATACATTTAATTATTTATTTATATTATGAAACTTAATAAAGTCTTATTCTTTAGCAAAGAATATTCTTTAATTTATATCAGAAATAAACTCTAGGAATTCATCTGCATCAATAAAGCCAGTAATTCGGTGTATTTCTTCACCTTTTGAGTTGATCAATAAAATTGTCGGCATCCCGTAAATATTAAATTTTTCTCTGATAGCAATAGTTTCATCCGACATTGTTTTTGTCATATCTACTTTGAATGCACTGAATTCCGAAAGAGCTTTTATTACATCACTATCTGAGAAAGTGAGGGCATCCAATTCCTTACAAGGGATACACCAATCAGCGTAAAAATCGATAACTATCTTGCTGTGATTATCTAATGCCGTTTCGTATGTTTCCATAGTATACTTTTCCCATTCAGGAGATTTTTTTTCAACCGGCCATAGTATCCAAACTGCAACTGCAATTACTATAACTGAAAATAGTGTCTTAAATATTCTGTAACCCTTTACATCATTAGCTAATTTATCAATGAATAATAGATATATTGACGAACCGATCATAAATACCGGTAGTAAATATGTACTTATTATTTCCGGGAGTAGCGGATCCAAGAAATAAATTGCCATTGCTATAAGAATAAATCCGAAAATGTTTCTTACTCCTTCCATCCAGAACCCGGCTCTTGGTAAAGATTTGATTCTGCCGGAGAATATAGCTAAGAAAATATATGGTGTGCCAAGTCCTATCGCAAGAAAGAAAAACATGATAAGTCCGTAGAATACATCACCCTTTGCTGCCACATATGTTACCAATCCAATGACAAATGGACCTATGCAGGGAGCGGCAACAATTCCCATTGTTAATCCCATAAAGAAGGCACCGAACACCCCAGATCTAGCTCCGCCAGCTTTTGCAACCATTGAGTCAGGCATTTTTATTTCATAAAGTCCAAACATACTTAGAGCCAGAACAACAAAAATTCCAGAAATAATGACAATAACAATCGGGCTTTGAAGAAGTGACCCAAATACTGCTCCGCTGAGTGCAGTCACTACTCCTACCACAGAATAAGTGAGCGCCATACCTAAAACGTACAGAACTCCAAGCATAAATAGTTTACTTGTTTTACCTTCGCTTTGCCCGCCGAAATAACCAATCGTAATCGGAATAAGAGGATAAACACAAGGTGTAAGGTTCAAGGCAAGTCCTCCTAGGAAAACAAGTATCAAACTGATTAAAAGCCCGCTTGATTCCAGCGTGTCGGCAATACCACCTTCACTATTAGTAGTTGAAACAAATTCTGTTTTAGTGTATGATATATTCAACTTAGAGAATATTTCACCGTTTATCTCACTAATTGGAGTTGTATTGTCCACAACTTCAAGATTTAGTACAGTATCAATATCATTAGGTGCCATACATGTAGCATCATTACATGCTTGATATGTTACCCTGATCGGTACTTCTAAAATACCCAACTTTGCTGATTCAGGAACTTTTAATATTACACCGATATATACTTCTCCGTCATAAACTGAAACGGGTATATCTGAAAAACTGAATTCGATATCTTTAGCTTTTGGGTATTGAATAGTTTTAACATCAATTTTACTACTGTCAATTATTACTTCGGTAGGAATCAAGTAATCTTCGTTAGGAACATTTGAATTTATATGCCAGCCTTCATCAATGTTCAACTTTATTGCAACTTTTACCTCACTGTTTTTCTGAACCTTATTGAACGAACTGTACAAATTTACTTTGACCAAATTATTTTCGATACCGAATTGTGCGTTGCTCGAAATGAACATGGCAAAGAAAAACAGAACGAATAAAATATATTTTCTCATTTCTCTTCCTTTCTTTTCGCTTATAAAAAATCTCATAATATCAATGTATCTCTTTCCTTATCCAAACTTTGTCACTTGTCCGACTTTTATATTCTTTATCTCCACTTCTGTACTATCGGAAATCTTCTGCCATATCCGAACGATTTTGTGGTTACTCTCAGCGATGGAGCCGCCTGCTTACGTTTGAATTCATTTCTGTCAACAAGCGTTAGAACTTTTTTAACAATTTCCGCATGTCCTATCTTCTCAACTATTTCAGAATATTCTTTATATTCTTCAAGGTAGTATTTTAGTATCCTATCCAGCAGATCGTAAGGCGGTAAAGAGTCTTCATCTTTCTGATCGAATCTCAATTCTGCAGAAGGAGCTTTCTCAATAATCTCGATCGGAATGATCTCTTCTTCCCGGTTAATATATTTAGCAATTTTGTAAACTTCAGTTTTGTAAACATCGGCAATTACACCAAGCGCACCGCTCATATCACCATAAAGTGTTGCATAGCCAACAGCCATCTCCGATTTGTTCCCGGTAGTGCAGAGCAAATAATGGAACTTGTTAGAGAGAGCCATCAAATATAAACCGCGGATTCTTGCCTGGATGTTCTCTTCAGTAACGTCAGCAGGTTTTCCTGCAAACTTAGGTGAAAGTACTTCTAGTATTTTTTCGAATACAGGCTCAATTGAAATTTTATCCGAGCTAATTCCAAGATTGCGGATCAGCTTTTCAGAATCCTTCACACTTCCTTCACTCGAAAACTTTGAAGGCATCATTACTACATGAACATTCTCCTTGCCAACTGCATTAACAGCAATATAGGTAACCAGCGCAGAATCTATGCCGCCGCTAAGTCCAACCAGAACTTTTTCAAAACCGGTTTTAGCAAGATAATCACTTAATCCTAATGTTAGAGCGTTTAAAACTTCTTCTTCGTATGATGCTTCTACATATGTTATAGGTTCATATTTCTTATCAGTATCATAAATGAAAAAATCTTCTTCGTAAGCTTTTCCCATTAACTCAAGTTTACCATCTGAGTTAAGGCACATGCTCGCACCATCAAAAATAAGATCGGTCTGGGCGCCTACAACACAAACATACGCCAGCGGCAATTGATTTGTCTTGGTAAGAGTTGAAAGCATATCATATCTTTCTTTCCTTCTGCCGTAAGCATATGGTGAAGCGGAGATGTTTATCAGAATTGTCGATCCTTTATCAACTAACCTTTGTACCGGATCACGATAATATCTCCTTTGTTTCCAGTAATCGGCATCATTCCAAATATCTTCACAAATTGATATCCCAAGCTGTTCACCTTTGAAGGGAACTACGTAAACATCTTTTGCAGATTCAAAATATCGGACTTCATCAAATACATCATAATTCGGCAGTAAAGTTTTGTACTGAGTAAATTGGACTTTCCCCTCATAACACAATACAGCAGAATTATATAACCCAGTTCCAACATTATCAAATTCTTCCGATATAGTTCCAAAAATAAGTCCTACTGAAACTGTGTGGGAAGCAATTTTTTCGGTTGCTTCTTTAACAATCAATCTGAATTCTTTTTTCTCAATCAGATCTTGAGGCGAGTAACCGGTAAGAGCCAGTTCAGGAAATATCACTAAATCTGCACCGCTATCAATCCCCTGTTGGTAGCCTTCTAAAATCTTCTTTTTAT
>JAADIB010000383.1:6683-16528 GCA_013151565.1 Chlorobiota bacterium | reverse complement strand
AGGGTATTTCTGTGATTTTTTTAATCCAGGTTTTACCTCCATCTGTTGTCTTATAAAGTGAAGTAAATCCTTTGCTTATACTCACTGTTTCCTGAGCATAAATAAAGCCATAATTCTCATTTATGAAATACATGCAAAGCATTTTACCTTTTATTTCTTGGTCAAGTCGCATCCACGTTTTTCCGCCATCGGTACTTTTCATAACTAAACTCTTTGCATCAATCAATTCATCCAGGACTGCAGTTTGAGGTTTCAGAAACAAGTAAATAGTATTATTAAAACTTATAATATCCAGAAAGTAATATGTTGACATATCAGCATTAATATGAATCTCTTTCCAGCTCTCACCGCCATCGCTTGTATTATAAATATGCTCACTATCTATCAACCATCCTCTTAAAGAATCCTTAAAGGTAATTCCTCGGATATTTACTAAATCTTTAAATTTTTGTACATTCCATGTTTTGCCAGCATTTTTCGTTTTAAGAAGCGTACCACCTAATCCACCAGCAAACACTAAATTGTTAGTAACTGGTTCAACAGTTAAAAGAAAAGATTCAGTTGGGAGAGGATTTTGTACTTCCCATTGACACCACAAGAATTGTGGTTTTATAACAAAAAAAGTTATAAATGCAAATAGTATATATATGTTTTTGTTCACTTTTAACATGTTTTAATTTGTTATCATTTTGTTCGACATTTTTCTCTGTTTACCAGAGAATTAATTATTTAACTTCAAACCTGGCAAAAAAGTTTTGTGTATGGGTAAAAATAAAGACGTATAAGTTATAACAAGTTCTTTTGTCTGAAATTTCAGAGAGTTCGGCTTAGCAAGGCTTCGCCGCAACAAGAGAGAGAGTAAAAACCGTGCCCTCTTTTTATTGGTAGAACTTCTACTCGAAAATAATTATTAATGAATTGAATATCAGGAGAATGTTGTTTTTTAATTGTACACATTTTTAATCTTTCACCCATTAGATTACTATCAAAAAATATCGTTTTATAATAGTAAAGTTTATACAGCGATACAAGTATAAAATAAAATCACATCTGTCCAAAACGCTAAAATAAAAAAGGCTCCGACTCAGCAAAATTAGTTTACTGAGTCTAAATTTGTTTTGGGAAAAATAAATTTAATAGGAGCCTTTATGAACATAACACTTTTCAGCCAATTATTGCAAGAAGTAAGTAGAAAAGAATTTAGAAAATCAGTTAATCTTTATCAGACAGACAAACATAATAAAGGGATCAACAGTTGGACTCATTTGGTTACCATGCTCTTTCTCCACTTAGCAAAAGCAAATTCAATAAGAGAAGTAACCGATGGACTAAAATCAATTACCGTCAACCTCAATCATCTTGGAATAGAAAATAAAATTCCAAGCAAATCATCTCTCTCCTACATAAACGAACACCGTGATTGGCGTATGTTTAGAGATTTCTACTTCTCTTTAAAAAATGATTTACAAGGAAGAGGTTTTCTAAAAAGAAAAATGTTCAATGGTATAGATAAGAAAATCTATTTGTTAGATTCTACAATAATTTCACTATGCATTAAAGTATTCGATTGGGCAAAATATCGTAAACAAAAAGGAGCCGTAAAGCTCCACACCTTGCTTGATTACGAGCCGTCATATCTATTTATGACAAAAGGTTCTCAAGCTGATGTTAAAGCACGCACAGTATATGAGAATGCCACCTAATAGCGTAATTGTAGCTGATAGAGCTTACGAAGATTTTAAGATGCTCTATTCGTGGGATAAAGATGATATTGATTTTGTTCTGCTTCTTAAGAAATCTATAAACTATAAATCTATCTTAGAGAGAGAACTCCCGGAAGAGAACGAACAAAATATTTTAATTGATGAAGAAATTGAACTTGTTGAAGAAAGCTCTTACAATAATTATCCAAAGAAATTACGGAGAATATCACTTTTTGATGAAAAGAATAATAGAACATTAGAATTTATTACAAACAACTGTTCTTGGACAGCACTTATTACTTTATTACTCTTAAAGCACTTAAAAGAGAACGCCGAGTATTCTTGGGCACTCTCTAACATAATTGCATTCTTAAGAATGAATCTTTTTGTTAAAATATCTTTAACTAAATGGCTTAACGAACCTTTTCATCCACCAGATTTCTATAATAAAGATATTGAACAGCTATGTTTGTTTAATAAATAGGGATCGTTTTGATTGTAGTCTGGAATCTGTCCAATTTAATTAATGAGATAGTTAGATGAAATTTTTTGGACAGCAGTAATTAAAATATGCAAAATTGCATCGCCCATAAATTTTATTTATATTTACAAATAGAATAAATAATTCTGATTATAAATGAAAAATTCTTTTGTAAAATTCTTAAAAGTATTGTTTGTTATCTCATTATTTATCCTTATTACTGGTACTTTAAATATTACACAACAAATCTTTATCAAAGATAATCATTCTACAATTTTTTGTTGTTGTAGCGGAAAAGTTGAAGATGTATGTACTTGTGATGGTGCATGTTGTTCGTCCGAATCAATTCATTTGGGGCAGCAACTAACCTCAGCTGCATGTGGACAACCTTTACAGCTTGAATCTATAAATATTGATTTTAAATTTGTTTTTGATCCGTTAGATTATTCTGCAGAATACCCGACTGATCTTAAATTCTATATACATGTTTTTTCTTCCTATTCCTCCAATTCAATATATCCTAATGATAAACCTCCCCAGATACTTCCTATTGCATAGTATTACTAATAAATTACACACTACAAACAGATCGATATAATTGGACAATTTCAATTGTTGTAAGGAGAAGGAAATTCAAATTCTTTTTCACCTTTAGCTATTGAATCTAATTCTCTTTTTTAATGTTTCATAAATAACGACTATAATTATTTCGTTGTGTAATGAGAAAAAGGGAATAGATTTAAAACTATTTTGTCTTTACGTGTAGTTAATATCGTTTTCTATTTGGATGACTATTAAGAACTTTTAGTTACCGGAGTTCTTATTAGCACTATATCAAATTATTATTTAACTAAGGAGAAATTTCACAATGAAAATTGTAAATCTATTATTAATTTCATTAATAGCTATTTTAATTACTACATCATGTAACTCAAACAGTACTTCACCAGAAGAAACAAATAATCCCATAAAGGATTTAGAGTTTATAGGAACAGGAACAATTGAGAAGACAAAAGTGGATGTTTATACAGATGGTCCGTTAGAAGTTGGTTATTGCAAATTCTATATAAAGCTTTCAGATATATCTAACAACAAATTATTTAACAATGCAAAAGTAAGTATTAAAACATTAATGGATATGGGAAACATGAAGCACTCTTCCCCTTATGAAAACCCCAAAGGGACAGAGGCAAGTGAAGGTTTATTTAAATGTGCGGCAACTTTTATAATGTCAGGGAAATGGGAAGTTACCTTTATGATAGAGAATAACTCTAACAACAATAAAGGAGAACTAAAGTTAGAATTAGAAGTTGAACCGAGCAATAGAGTGAAAAAGGTTGACGGCACAGATTCCAAACAATACTTTGTTACACTTATGCAGCCAATTTCTCCAATAGTTGGGATAAACGATTTTATGATTGGAATATACACAAAAGAAAATATGATGTCATTCCCTGCTGTTACTGATTTAACGGTTGAGATGGAACCAAGCATGCCATCAATGAATCATGGTTCACCAAACAATGTGAATCCTGTTCATCAAGAATTAGGTCACTATCTTGGAAAAGTTAATTTCACGATGACCGGAGACTGGCTTGTTGAATTACAGTTGAACAGAACTGATTCATTACTCTATACAAGTTTCGATATTACGCTAAAATAAATTAATGATTGGGGATAGTATTGCCTAATTGGGCTTTACAATCCCCAACTAATCAAAAGATTTTATGATATATTTAAAATATATAAAATATTATTTACTGATAATTATTAGTATCAATATAAGTCTGTTGGGAAAAACACAAATTAACGGACGAGTTGTGAATACAATAGATTCCGAGCCAGTAGCATTCGCTAATATAATTATTGAGAACTCAACTTACGGTACATCCTGCAATGAAAACGGATTTTTTAAATTATCACTATTACCTGGTAGATATATCTTAAAATTTTCCGCGATTGGGTTTAATCCAAAATCTTTTACCGTTAACTTAAAGGAAGGTAAGAACTTGGAATTGTTAATTACTTTAGAACGGTCAACAATAAAATTAACTAAAGATATTGTAGTTTACGGATCGGATGAAACGGTTAAGATTGATGGTTGGTTAAATTCAACTGATGATATAATGCAAATGGCTGAAGGTGTATCGATGCAACGACGTGCTAACTTTGCGATGGAGCCATCAATTCGTGGTTTGCAAGCTGGACAAATTGGTGTTGTTGTTGACGGTATGAAGATTTTCAGTGCGTGTGTTGATCGTATGGATCCTGTGACAGCATATGTCGAAGTAGGAAATCTTAAAAAGATGGAAGTGAGCAAAGGTTCTTTCAATTTAATAAATGCACCAAATGTAGGGGGCACTATAAATATTGTAACACAAGGGGCAAATTTTAACCGTCCTCTTTTTTTTCAAGCAGAAACAGCTTTCGAATCCGTATCAAACTTGCTTCGGTTTCGCAGCGAACTTAACTACTCCAATTCAATATGGGCTATGAGAGGTACTTTTTCAATAAAAAGATCAAATGATTTTTATGCCGGGAATCACAATTTGATAAATAACTCAGGTTATGATAAAAACAATTATACTTTTAACATTTCAACAAAGTTGACTAGTCAGCATAATCTTGAATTTGCATTTATTGGGGACAATGCTTATAACATCGGTTATCCCGCCCTGTTAATGGATGCCACAAAAGCACAATCACAAATATACCGCCTAGAATACAAATGGAATTCTCCGTTTTGGGGACTCAATTATCTTAGCAGTAAAATTTACTTTAATAGGATTGACCATTGGATGGATGATTTCAATCGTGATGTAAGTCAAAGACAGGTAATGACAAATATGTATATGCCTATGTTTGGTAAAACCCGAACTTTTGGGACTATAATTGATTTTTCATACGTTAATTCGACACACAGTTTTAACCTGGTTCTGGATTATTATAAACTATCTGCCTTTGCTGATATGACGATGATCAGTATTTTCGATAACGTTTCAAATATGTACCTTATAAATATTGGAGATGCTGTGCTTAGTAATTATGCAGTTGCTTTAGATTATAATTGGATTCCTTCCGATAAATTTAGATTAAAAACAAATTTACGTTTCGATTTTTCGAATAGAGACTTGCACAACGAAGATGCAAAAAGATTACTAGAGATTTTTTGGAGTGAAAAAGATATTATGCAAAATTATAGCACTTTTGGTTTGAGTGTTGTCTTAGAATACGATTTTGATATGACCAATACACTTCAACTCTCATTAGCACAAAGTGAAAGACCTCCAACACATGTTGAGAATTATGGATTCTATTTATATAATTATACTGATAACTACTTCTACACTGGTAATCCGTTGCTCAAACCTGAGCAAAGCCGACAGATAGAAATTGCTTTTAAACATTCAAACCCTTTGTTCAATGCAAATATTACTTTATTCTACAACAATATTAAAAACTATATTAGCGGTTTACTTCAGTCAGATGAATTTAAAATATTTTCAAATATTTCTTCCACTTATTTGACTGGATTTGAATTTTCCGGTAATATCAATTTAATAGAATCACTTATATTAAATACTTCAGCATCCTACACTTATGGGTACAACAGAGAATATGATGAACCACTACCAATGATTCCTCCACTTGAGGGATTTATTGGAATACAATACCTAAAGGAAGGTTATAAGTTTTCCATTGACTCTCGTTTTGCAACTATGCAAAAAAGAGTAGCTCATTGGACTACATCTGAAGATGTTACTGAAGCATTTATTATTTTTAATGTAAGAGGTCAAATCAATTTTTGGAATAATGTTGATTTATCATTCGGGGTAGAAAACATCTTCGATAAATTATATAATGTGCATTTGAGCATTAATAACTTATCCAGTCCAGGACGTAATATTTATGTTGCTGTAAATGTACATCTTGGGGATTAGCCTCCTGAACTAATGTAACATCATGAATTCATACAACTATCTATGGTTACCTACACCCCTTTTAGAAAATCCTCTAATATTTCATTAAACTTACCTGGCGCTTCAATAGGTGTCATGTGCCCGGCTTCGGGAATAATTACAAATTCGGAATTAGGAATACTTTCATGCAATGTTTTCATTACTGATGACGGAGTAAGGGCATCATTCTCCCCAACAATAATTATTGTCGGGATATTGATCTTACTTAAATAACTTGTCGTATCGGTTCTGCTAAGCATTGCTATCAATGCGCCTTTAACCCCAATTGGATTATTTGTCTTGCATTTGTTTAATATACTTTGGAACAATTCACTTCTGTTTTTTATTGTATCCTCAGCAAAACATGTAGGTACAAATGATTCTACAAACGCCTCAATACCCTCTTCATTAATTTGTTTTATTTTGTTCGCTCTAATTAATTTCCCTTCATCAGAATCAGCCTCGGCTCTCGTATCACAGAGTATTAACGAGCCAAATGTTTCCTGCGAGCGCTCGACTGCACGTAAGGAAATATATCCGCCCATCGAGAGTCCGCATAATGCAGGTTTTGTCAATTCAAGTTCTGCAATTATTTTGAACAGATCATCAACGTAAGATTCCATTGTATATTGTCCGTCACCAACAGCGCTGCTGCCTAGACCTCTGATATCATAAGTTACACAATAATAACTCTCTTTCAGATAATCAATTTGTTTGTCCCACATCGTATGATCGTATGGAAAACCGTGGACAAAAATTATCGGTTGGTTGGATTCATTACCGGAAGTATAAACTTCAAGACCATTAATTGTTAACTGCATAATTTCTCTCAAAACTTTGTGAAACTTAGTGTCTTCTTTGTGGTACTCTGTGTAATAAAGCTGTATCATAAAGTTACATAAAGGAACACAGAAATATTAATTCTATTCTTAATACAACATGTTAAAATATTAATTAACGATATAATATTTCAATTAAATATAAACTTTAATGTTGTAAATTTGTAAATTCATTATAATTACTTTTTCTAAACTAATTCTAATATGTTGAACATTCAGAACATTCAAAAATATTTAAAGAATAAAAATTTCGTCCGCATAGGGATATTGATACTTTCCCTTTTGATTCTTGTAATATTTAAAAGTTCAACCGGAAGCATTAACTCATCTGTCGAATCATTCTTTTATTCTGTTCACGGCGCTACAAAACCCGACACAAACATTGTGCTGATAAAAATAACACAGAACGATATTGAAAAACTCGGCGGCTGGCCATTGAAAAGAAGTTACTATGCACTTCTATTCGATAAACTTCTGGAGCAGAATCCTAAAAAGATCGGTTTGGAAGTTTTTCTTGCGAGCAATAGCAGCAACCAAAGTATTTATAATGATCTTATAATAAACGAGCTTAAAAAATCTGATAAGATCGTTCTCTCATGCTTATTGAGCACTCTTACAAATAATAACAATATTCTTTACACTGATTCCGTACTATCTCCTTTAGCAAACAGCGGATACAGACATATTCAACTAGGTCATATTAATTATTTGGAACTTCAAAGTATTTACATCCCACAAAAACTAATTTGGGGTAGTGATACTTTATATTCCTTTTCGCAAATGTTGAGCGATCATGCAAATAGTCAACCAATGCTTTTAAAGATCAACTTTCACTCATCAATAAAGGATTTTAAAAGTTACAGCTTATTGGAATTTTTCGATCTGTTGGAGAACAAAAAATTAACCATAGATTTGCAAGATAAAATTGTAATGATCGGAGTGACCGATCCGACAATTGGAAAATCGGTATCCAGTACTTTTGATAAAGCACTTCCCGGACTTGGACTTCATGCAATTGCGGTGGATAATTTACTGATGGGGAGTTTTCTAATAGATAAATATGTTTCACCTTCAACTTTTTTCTTTATAATACTTATTCTTCTGAACATTAGTATTGTTAGGAGATACCAATTGATCTATTACCCGGTGATCTTTATCGTTTTCCTTTTAATTTCATTTGTGCTTTTTACATCTTTTTACATAGAGTTAAATTATACTTCTTTTATCATTCCTATCTTTTTCCTTTTTATAGCCGAAATAATTTATAATGTTCAGGAAAAAGAACAGAAGCTATCGGAAGCATACAACGAAAAGGAAATTTTGGAAAGAGCTTTACTCGCGAAAGAAAAAGCATTATCCGAATTGGAAGAAGAAGTTGCTAAATTAAAGGAACCACCGAAACACCTTATCCAGCAAGTTGAAACGCTGAAAGAACAAGTTACTAAATTGCGTCAATCACAGGAAGAGAATGAGACAGTCTTTCAAGCGGAGGACTCAGCAGAAGCAAAAAGTTTCTTGGGAATGGTTTACTGCAGTTCACCTATGCAGAAACTGGTGGATATGATAACACGCGTTGCACCGACAGATGCATCCGTCTTGATAATCGGGGAAAGCGGCAGCGGTAAAGAACTAATTGCAAATGCAATTCATAAGATGAGCAACAGAAAAGATGAAAATTATGTTGCATTCAACTGTGCTGCAATACCGGAAAGTTTATTGGAGAGTGAATTGTTCGGTCATGTTAGAGGCGCTTTTACCGATGCAAGTTCCGATAAGATTGGCAGATTTGAAGCAGCAGATAAAGGTACAATTTTCTTGGATGAGATTGGGGAAACATCGGAAAATTTCCAGACAAAATTGCTGAGAGTATTACAGACAGGAGAATTACAGAAGGTTGGATCATCAGAAACCAAACATGTTGATATAAGGGTTATTGCCGCAACCAATAAGAATCTATCCGAATTGGTGAAAGAGAAACAATTCAGGGAAGACCTTTATTACCGTCTGAATGTAATCACACTTGAAGTTCCGCCGTTACGGGATAGAGCGGAAGATATTCCAATTCTTGCAGAATATTTTGCACGACGTGAAAATCCTGAGCTTAAAATTTCTAAAGCGGTTATGAAAATACTTCTGAAAAATGAATGGATCGGCAATGTGCGGGAATTGGAATCAACAATAAAAAGAGCTGCTATTTTTACACAGACGGATGACAGGAGTATCGTTAAAATCGTTGACCTTCCTACAGAACTTGCACATCTTGATAAATCTAATCTTGAGCAGATGATTCTGGAATCGTTGCGAGAAAAAGAGTTTTCACATTCTGCAATAAATGAAACGGCAAAAGAGTTAGGAAATATCAGCCGCACAATAATATCGGAAAACTTTAGAGGTATATTCTTCCAAAATTATGTGCAGACAAATTTTGATATTGAACAGTCTTGCAGAAATATTGTTGGCTTTGATAATGAAGAAGCACTGGAAAGAGTACGCAAAAAAGGGAAAACATATTTAAGAAATTTAGAAGAAGGTCTTCAAAATATAGGCGAGCTTACCTTTGAAGAGATAAAGAGTAAATTCAGTTCAAAATATAAAAATCTCCCACAGAAGTATCATACTTATCTTGATGAAGTGATTAAATACCTTTTAAAATAATCCATAAACTCTATGAACCTTTATACTTTTTCTGTGTAATTTTTTATTAGGACACAAAGCACACGAAGAAGACACAAAGTTGCACAGAGGGAAATATTCTTAGAATCTTTGCGACTTAGCGTCTCAGCGGTTAATCTTTCCATTCACCTGAAAATTTCCATTCAGGCATTTCAGCCTAATTTCCAGGCAAATTATTCTAACCCCTTTA
>JAADIB010000383.1:0-6638 GCA_013151565.1 Chlorobiota bacterium | reverse complement strand
CTTGGCACAGCGCTTGCATGCTGTTGGGCAAAAATGAACGACAAACAACAAATCATTAACAAATAGCTGGGAGGCTAAAATGAAACACTTAAAATCACTAACCATTAACAGTTTAATTGTTGCAATGCTGCTCTTCTTATTTTCAGCATGTCAGGAAGATTCATCTATAACAGAACCTACTGGGGGGTCTGATTACGATCAAATCCAAAAAGTTATCTCTGACGATGAAGTAATTCAATCATTTGAACCGAACTATAACGAAGAAGAAGCAATGGATTTGCTAACGGGTGGATTAGCA
The DNA here is from genome assembly GCA_013151565.1 of Chlorobiota bacterium. GTDB lineage: Bacteria > Bacteroidota > Ignavibacteria > Ignavibacteriales > Melioribacteraceae > SZUA-22. Next base: position 6,340 of record JAADIB010000383.1, on the reverse strand, counting down.
AAGACAATTTATCCTGTCCGTGTAGGACAAAAAATGGTACTGGTTAACAAAAATATCGACATCGATATTCAAGGCGATTCTGCATATGCTTTTATCACCAATACTTTTAAAGGTATATTGTTCATAGCCGCTTCATACGATGAATTTTCAACTGTTGACAGCAATACTGTTGATACATTAATTCAAAAAGAATTCACCGCCACTACAACACGAAATGTAGTCCTTGTTAAAAGAGATAATAAAATCAACCCGCTGCAAAATTGGAAAATAGTAAAAGTCTCTTTACCTGAAGGTGGAGTGATCACAGATAATATACAGATCACAAAAATGAGTATTTATCTTCCTAACGGGAATGAAATAGTTGTAGATTCACCAAATGATTATTACTTAACAAGAGATCCAGGTTTACGTCATCAATTACCAATAATCGGCAGAGGTGAAGAAGTTACTATCAGAATGGAAGTAAGAAGCAAATATGCAGACGATGATTTCGTTACACTAACTTGGGGCGCTTTTAGAAGCGGTCGTTATCACAGATCTAAAAAATTATTTGAATTGGTTTCATCTGAATTTGACGGACAATATTACAATAAAGTATATGAAAATACATGGAGAGCTAATTACTACCCGGGATTCAAACATGCAATAATCAACGCAATGCCGAAACAAGTAATTTATGACGACGAGACCCCCGTCGAAACAAGCACTTGGGGAATCCCATACTTAGTACTGTAATTAGTTCTTATTTTCTGAAAGTCTTTCTTCGGAAAGGCTTTCAGTTTTTTATTTAATTAGTTAAACTTATTAACAAAATATTATTGAGTGATGAAGAAACATTTTAAATATTTTTTATTAGTTCTGGCATTTATAAAATTCGGCTGTACCGAACCGGCGCCGACAGAAATTTACGTACCGGAAGTTCCTTCAGACGCTCAAGTTGATATTGAAGTACTTTCACCTGAACCTGATCTTTATGTTTACCAGAATGGTTATGACTCAATCGGTTATGTAGCACCGACTCCAACAAATAAGACAATTATAAACCTCAGCGGAATTAGAAATACATATAAACAGTACACTGTCAGAAGAACTTCAGCTTTTGCCCTTTTTATTGATGAGAGCGTTAAAGCAGTGACACCGGACGGAAGAACGATCGGATATCTCTCAAGACTGATCGGAAAAGTCAGTTTTGATGATGTTAAAGCTATTCCATTACCGAGAATAGTTAAATACAAATGGAACGGCGCTGTAGTTGATACTCTTCTCGGATGGTTTCATTATTTTGCTCAAAAGCATGGGACTTCTCCTTTATTTCCATTCCCGTATAATTCTTCCGTAAAATTCAAACTGGAACCAATTGTTGGAAATGATATCATAATAGATATCCCTACTCCAAAAGAAATTGTCGGAAAAGTTTTTGTGCATGGAACTGTCCGAAACAAGGACCTGAAAATTTCCTTAAAGTGGAATTCAATAAATGAAGGAAATATTGTACTTGTAGTCGGCGGTATGAATCAAAATGATCACAGTCCGTTTCCGCTTTATAAAATTAGGGTAAGGGATACCGGAGAGGTTAATATACCACGATCGCTGTTAAAGACTTTTCCTTTTGGCAGATTCAAACAAATGGTTATTTCGTTTGCCAGGCAGAAGTTTGTTGGCAATCCCACTACCGGAGATCAAATTATAGTTGCACAAAGTATTCACAATATCAAAATAGATGTACCTTAAAAAACTATTATTAATATTGGTTCTTTTTCTGATTTCTGTTACTGAGATTTTTTCACAACAGTCGTTGGATATTTTCGGCGGATTTTCAAAATTGATGAAGCCGAAGTTTAGATTAAACAGTTTTGAAAGTAATGCTATGAACTATAATAAAACCATAGATTGGGAATTCACTTTTTCGGGAGCAATGTTTGATTCACCTCAAACGGCATCTGATATAATGATGGCTTCTATCGCGAAACGGATCAGTGACCATTATATATATATGCGATATACACCAGGATTCCGGAAAAGTTTTATACTCAATACCGATACACTGGTTACGATCAGCGATTCGGTAAATATTCTGAATTCAAGATTAAGCTATATGGAAAAATTCGGGTTGGGATATTCTTATCAATTTTCCGATAAGTTTTCCGGAGGTATTTCACTTAGGTATTTTGAACAATCCTTTTCCCGTGATAACATCTATTTTTATTTCAGTGATACAATAAATACTTTGGTTACGATCACAGACGAATGGCAGAAGAAACACTGGCGCGCTGATGTTGGTTTTAGTTATCAACTCGCAGAAAATTTATTGTTAAGTGTTTCATCATATAACCTTTTCATTTTTGCGGAAAGCGGTGAATTTGAAGATCACAAAAACATGGAATTGAAAGTTGATAAGGGCGCAATTTTAGGGATTGATTACGAGCCGGTAAGTGATCTATACTTTCTGGGGAATGTTGAGACCAGCGGTTCATTCATCGCGGGAACTAATTTTAAACTCGATCTTTTCCAAGGAAAACTTGGTTTAGGTGTTTCCGTATTTCACGACAAATATCAAGAACCGTTCATTGCCGGATTTCAGCCGGCAATTAATTATTCCTATAAATCTTTTAATATTAATCTCTCCGCTGTTATTTATTCTGATAACCGCGGGAATCGGATGCCGTCAACCAGTTTGCTGAACACGGGAATTCATAACATAATTAATAATCAATTCAGCTATAACTCGGTAAGGGCAAATTTGAATTTGGCTCTTAATTTTAAACCTGAACAAAATGTAAAATTTATTGACGTTGAAATAACCAATGAAATTTTCCCGACCTTTGCCGAAGAATATTTAACCGAACCCTTTGCTGTTGGAAAGGTTGCGAATATTTCGGATAGAACTATTGTTGTCAAACCGTCAAGTTATATCCACGCAGTAAATGATGAAATGATCTATTCGCCCACAGTAACAATTTCAGCAAAGGATACGGCAGATGTTCAGTTTTTCACAGTCCTCTCCGAGTCAAAATCCGAGTATAAGAAAAGAGAGATATCCCAAGTCGATTTTTATCTTACTACCACTTACGAAGAGTTTGATGATGAAATGCAGAAACCTATTTTGGTTAATGATCGCAACAGTTGGAATAGCAAAGTTAAAGATCTAAGATATTTTGTAAAATATGATATTTCAAATTCAAACCGATATGCAAAAAATGTGCTTAGTCTAGATCGTGACTCGCTTAAAAATGTTCCAGACATATTAAAGGATTTTGCAAGAACGAAAATTCTATTCAACAATTTTGCAAAACAAATGCAGTATGTTTCCGATCCCCGAGCTTCAGTTGAGTATGTTCAGTTCCCTTCTCAAACTTTGGAATTGAAGGGCGGCGATTGTGACGATCTCAGCGTAGTGTTCAGTTCAATACTAGAGAGCATCGGTATTCAAACGGCTTTTGTAGATTTCATTTCAGAAGATGGAGTCAGTCATGTTAATTTGCTGGTGAATACAAAACTTAAACCGGATCAATCGAATTTGATAACAAAAAATGATAAGAAGTTTTTTCTTCGTAAAAATGTAAAAGGCAAAGAGGAGATATGGATACCGGTTGAAATGACTTCATTAACAGATTTTGAAACTTCTTGGGAAATTGCTTCTCAGAAGTTCTATTCCGAAGCGATCGAAAACTATGGATTATCAAAACGAAAGGTAGTGATTTACGATATTTATTAGGAGTATAAAATGAAACGATATATGTTTTTAATTATTATGATCTTCTCAACTATTGCCAGCGGACAGCAATTCAAAGTTGACAAAGTTAAGGGGAAAGTCCTTGTCCAGAGAGGAACAGAGGAAGAGTTTACCCAATTGCAAAAAGGTGACATCTTGAACGGAGATGATCTGATAATAACAGAGAAAAGTTCATTTATCCAACTGGATAAAGACGGAAGTAAATTCATCTTAGATGAAAATTCCGCACTGGGATTAAACTATTTGAAAAAAATCTCGATAAATGATCTTCTGCTAGCTCTGGCAATGGAAGAAATACGAAACGTACCGAAAACCAAAACTAACAGTATTACAAAGAATACCGCCGTCTATGGAGCAGAGACAACCGTTGAAAATCCGGTTGTAGTTTCAGAAAATTCTTTAGGTGTGAAAAAGATAAATGGAGCAAAGCAGCTTGCAAAGAATGGCTACACAGAATCTGCAATAATTGTTGCAAAAGAAACGTACCGCAAATATCCTTACACAAGTAAAAATGTAGATGATAGAATTTACTTTGCTAATTTACTTGTATCGTTAAACTTGAATAACGAAGCTTTGGATGAATACAGCGCTATAAGTAATTTGAATTTGACTAATACTCAAAAACAGAAAGTAGAGCAGGGGATCGAAAAGATTAAATTGGTGCTGATATCGGAGTAATTTTTCTCTGTTTTTAAATCACTTTGTTTCGTTTGCGCATTTATTATTCAGTTAAAACTATTGACTATCACTAAAAAAATGTTTAATTACGAGAAGCTGTAATTATATAAATTAGTTTTATTTCCGAATAATAAGTGTGGACCCAGCTATGAAAAGATTTTTACTATTTTCACTTATATCATTATTTCTAACATTTAGCATTAACGCGCAGCTTGCAGAAAATAGCTGGGCACTCGGATTCGGTTTTTCCTATCCAAAATTGACGGGTACTAACACCGGTATGCTGAATTCCAATTACGGCGGCTACCTATCAATTCAGAGGAACTTTATTGAGCAGGCAGGTATCAGATTTATGACCAAGTATTCCCACTTAGAGGGAACCTACAACACCGGTGCTGAAACAACAGTTACAAAAAGTTTTTACGGAAGTTTTGATCTAATGTATTATTTTATCCCGTGCAAACTCTTTTCTCCATATGTAAACGCCGGACTTGGATTTGACTCATTCAGTCTTGATAATCCCGAGGATCCGGATTTCAAGGGTCCATTACTCGAATTGATTTTTAACGTAGGATTTGGGTTCGAAGCGAGTCTCAATGATAATTGGAAACTCAGTTCGGAACTCGGAATTCACTCCGTTGCCAATAGCGGTTTTGACGGAAGATACGGGTCTGCCGGGTTTGGAATTATAGGAGCGAACACCGACGCCTTTGTGACGTTCAATATTGGGATGCAGTATTATTTTTCTAAAGGTGCTCCTTCAAAAATATGTGACCTATATGATGGTATCGGCGCTGTACCTGATTCAATTGTGTATGCTAGAATTGACAGTATAATTGTGAAAAGATTACCAAAAGAAATCGTGAAAGAAGTTGTCGTTCCCGTTCAATCTGAAAGTGTAAGCACTGCTTCTACCGGGAAAGAATGGATACTTGTTATTGTGGAATTCGATTTCAGCAGTTCAAGGCTGAAACAAGATGCTTATCCGGGCTTATATTACACTTCACAAGTATTAGAAAAAAATCCGGGTATGAAGATTTTACTTAGAGGTTATTCCGATGAAAAAACATCTGATAAAAATAATCTGGATCTTTTCCAGAAAAGAGCCGATTCAATAAAAGGATATTTGTTATCGCTTGGAGTGGATATTAAACGAATTAAAGAATTCAAATTCGGCGCTAACGATACCAAAAATGCAAGTGTGAGAGATAAGAATAGAATTGAAATAAGAATTCTTAATTAGATAGAATAATTAATATCAGATTTTTAGATGCCCAACTTTTATTAAAAGTTGGGCATCTCTTTATCTTTTAATTCTTGTGTTTTTTACTTCCTGTATAAAGACTATACTTATGAAACTTACATTCAAGAGCGCCGTTGTAAAGGGTAAGTCTTCTTGAAGTTTTCAAACCGATATGCTTCATCGCTGTTTTGTTCGCGCTTAGTATCCACGCATCAAACCCGCTGAAATTGGTTTTTAAAGTATCCCCTATCATTTTATAAAAATCATTGATCGCTTCTTCTTTCAATCTTTCACCATACGGCGGATTCATTAAAATTGTACCACTATTAGAAGTCGGTTTCTGCTCGTCAAAATATTTTAATTCTGTTTTGATATGCTTCAGAAGTCTTCAGAAGTTTTGCGCTTTTAATGTTCCGTGCGGTAGCTTCAATAGCTGTAGGCGATTTATCCGATGCAATTATTTTGAACTTTAATTCTTTTTTGCTTGAGACCGAGGATACAACTTTATTCCAAAGATCTTGATCATAATCTTTCCACTTTTCAAATCCATATTTTCTGCCCAAGTATCCCGGCGGAATATTCAGCGCAATCAGCGCAGCTTCAATCGGGATCGTTCCCGATCCGCACATCGGATCGATAAATTCGCTTACCCTATCCCAGCCGCTTAACATTATCATACCGGCGGC
>JAADIB010000020.1 GCA_013151565.1 Chlorobiota bacterium | reverse complement strand
CAATTTGATTGCTCAAAATGAGGGGCTTAATCTCCTTCTCCCGTATTGCTACGAGAAACGTTGACAAAGAGAGGTAAAGCTGACCTCCCGGATGATTCACTTTAATTTTTTGATTGTTCGGTTATAAACATAAACCCTTCTAATACACGTTTAAGTTCCTCATCCAATAATAAACGTAATAAATCATCTCAAAAAAATCAATTTATTTTTATTGCCATTCTAAATAGGTTATAATTCAATACAAGTTGTAATGAGAAATTCAATATTGTTATTCAAAAAAAAAAATATTAGTTTGAATTCCAGCACTATACAAAAAGAGAAAATTAGAGATATTCTAATGAACCAACAAGTATCACTATGTTGACAAACAACAATCTATCAAAATTAGTTCCGTTCCTATTTTTGAGCTTGAGTTTGTTCGGCTGCGTAAAAGAGATCAAAGACGATCCCTTGGAGCAGACTCCCAAAATATCAATTGATCTTGATCAGATACAGCAAAGAGGGAAACTGATAGCCATTACCGGATACAACGCCTACAGTTACTTTATTTACAGAGGGCAGCCCATGGGTTATGAGTATGAGCTGTTAAAGCGATTGACTGCCGATCTTAATCTCGGGTTAGAAGTAAAGATAGTTCACGGACTTGATGAAATGATTGAGGCTCTCAATAGCGGTGATGGTGATTTGATAGCGTTCAATTTAACCGTTACAAAAGATAGGACCAAAGCGGTAGCGTTCACGGAATATTATACTCTTACGCCGCAGGTGTTAGTGCAGCGGAAGCCTAAAAACTGGCGACAGATGAAACTGCATCAGATAAAAAGAAGGCTGATCCGTTCACCGGTCGATCTAATAGGTAAGCCTATAACAGTGCGCAAGGCATCGTCACATGTTATGCGTTTGAAAAATCTTTCTAACGAGATCGGCGCCGATCTGAATATAATTGAAGCTCCTGCGGATGTTACATCGGGTGATCTAATAACGATGGTGGCGAACGGCGAGATTGATTATACTGTTGCAGATAAGAATGTTGCAGAGCTTTACTCTGGCTATTATCCGATTCTAGATATTGATTATGAGATATCTCTTCCGCAGAGAATCGCTTGGGCGGTAAGAAAGAACTCGCCTAAACTATTAGATACGATAAATAACTGGTTGAGAAAAGAGAAAAAGAAGAATGATTACTATACCATTTACGATAGGTATTTTAAAAACACTAAAGGATTTAGACGAAGAATTAATAGCGAGTATTTTTCACTTACCGGCGGGAAAATATCTCAATATGATGATATAATTAAAAAGTCTGCTGTTAAGTTGAACTGGGATTGGCGTTTGTTAGCATCACTGATTTATCAGGAATCACAATTCAAAACTCATAAAAAATCATGGGCTGGGGCAGAAGGTCTTATGCAGTTGATGCCGGCTACTGCAAAGCGGTTCGGAGTAGATGATCCTAGCAATATAAACCAAAATATTGAAGCCGGTGTAAAATATCTTAAGTGGCTGGAAAAATATTGGAGCAAAGATATCCTTGATCCGGATGAACGAATTAAATTCGTTTTAGCTTCTTATAATATCGGTCCTAGTCATGTAGTGGATGCAAGAAATTTAGCAAAAAAATATGGCGCTGATCCTAATGTATGGCATGGTAATGTCGAAGAATATCTTCTTAAAAAATCTGAGGCAAAGTACTATAACGATCCCATAGTTAAAGTTGGATATGCCAGAGGAAAGGAAACAGTTAAATATGTAAGGGAAATACTGGATAGGTACGAACAGTATAAAAAGTTTATAAAAAAATAATTTCGGGATTATTGATATCAATCTATTTTATTCAAAATTTCTTTCAAACGGAATTCAATTTTCTTGGGAATTTCTGCTAATCTATCTATTTTACTTTATTAAATTTTTTCTAACAAGAACTGATATTCAAAGTAAGCTACGGAACTAATATGAAAAATGTTTTAATCTTAGGCGCCGGACAAAGCAGTCCATTCTTAATTTCCTATATGCTGGAACAAGCTGATAAGTATGATTGGCATGTAACTGTTGCCGATTATAATTATGATGCCGCATGCAGCAAAGTTTGTTCTCATCCTAGGGGTGAGGCGGTTCAGTTTGATGTAAACGACGAGAACCTTAGAAATTCATTGATTCAAAAAGCAGATATTGTACTTAATTTTCTCGCTCCCCCTTTTCAATATTTAATTGCTTTGGATTGTCTCACAAACAGTAAGTCCGTTATCTCTGCGAGTTATGAAAATTCAAGAGTGGGGCTGCTTAATAACGATGCAAAGCGTAAGGGAATTCTGATACTGAACGAGATGGGTTTAGACCCGGGTATCGATCATATGTCGGCTATGTCGCTTATACAGAGGATCAGAGATAAGGGCGGTTATATTTCAAGTTTTGTTTCTTACGGAAGCGGTGTCCCGGCGCCGGAGGTTAAATCAAACCCGCTTAATTACTGCATTACATGGAATCCGAGAAACGTTGTAATGGCTGGTGATGTAGGAGCGCTTTACATGGAACAGGAACAGATGAAACTTCTGCCGTATGAACAATTATTTCATAGAACTTGGAATGTAGAAATTGAAGATGTCGGTACTTTTGAAGCTTATCCTAATAGGGATTCTTTGGTTTATCAGGAACTGTTCAAACTTGGTAAAGTGAAAACGATGGTTAGAGGCACTTTGCGTTATCCGGGATGGAGCGAAACATGGGCGCAGATAGTAAAACTTGGTATCCCGAATGAATATCTGAAAATTCCTAACCTCGATAAGATGACGTATAGAGAATTTATAGAAATGTTTTTACCGTTGAACGCTAACGGGAATAACATTGAGCCGAGAATTGCCAATTTCCTAAAGATCAGTCCTACCGGTAGGATAATGGAAAATTTCAAATGGCTTGGACTTTTCAGTGATGAGATAATAGGCGGAAATGTAAAAACGGCTGCTGAAGTGATGCAGAAAATTCTTATAGAGAAAATGCCGTTGCCGGAAGGCGCCAGAGATATGGTGATTTTGGCTCACGAAATTGTTGCTGAATATCCCGAACAAAATAAAAGAGAAAAATATGTATCTACATTAGTTAATTACGGTGTGCCTAATGGTATTACTGCAATTGCTAAAACAGTTGGTGCGCCGGCGGGTATTGCGGCTAAATTAATTCTTTTGGGTGAACTGAAACTTACAGGGACTCACATACCAACTCATCCGGATATTTATCAGAAAGTATTGAAAGAACTTGGAGAACTTAATCTGAAGTTTGTTGAAAAAGTTAAAGAGATAGAATAATAAGGAAAATTGGTTTTTAGATTCTGAATCAAGCCCACAGTAGCGGGCTTGTTCAGAATGACCTTTTAATATAGTTAGTTTTTAATTACAATTGTGCCGGGATTTATTCCCACATCAAATCTGCTTTTTTCATTCCCGCTAAAGTCAAATATTGCAACATCGCCGTTCTGGGCAAAGTCTTTTGGATTTCCTAAATAGATCAGGTCATCTTTCGCGTCGTATGTTACCGAATAGATAACAGCGAATAAAGAGTTTACCGATGAACCTGGGATCAAGGTCTCTTTAATTATTTTTAATTCTCCTGTCTGTACCTGAACTAATCCATCACCGTTAATAACAAGTAATTGATTATTGCTTGCCACCGCAGCTTTTCCAGGGTTTTTAGCAATCGGCAATGTATCGGTTACGGTAAGGGACGAAGGACTGATCTCACTTATCATTCCGTATCCGTCACCGCTATAGCTGCCGGTTGAGATAACATAAACATTGATCCCATCCTCAACTATCGTTTGAGGATTTACTTTAACTGTGATCTCTTTTTTAACCGTGAAGCTGCTAATATCAATTACACTAACAGTATTTCCTACACCCCAGCCGGAGTTAGCGACGAACAAATTATTCCCGAGATTCACAATCCCTTCAGGCTTTGAACCGACGTCAACAGTCCCGATTATTTGCAGAGTTTTAGGATCGAAGCGAACAACAATGTCGTTATAAGTTGTAATATATCCGGCAGTTGAATCGATAAGGCATAAATGTCTCGGCTCACCGTAGTTGGTTAGGTCTATCATACCAAGACTTTTAAATGTATTGATATTAACAATTTCAATTTTGTATGATTGATCAACCGAGATATATCCCTTATCACCAACAATAACAAGGTCATTGGCGGTATCACCTAATTTGGCATTGCTGTTTGCCGCAGAATAAACATCGTTCTCAACACTTTTATCTTCCAGGTTATAATTAGTGATAGACGAATTATTTTGAGAGAATAATCCCTCGTTTATGACTACTATACTTCTATTAGTGCTTCCGTTTGGCGGATCAACTGGATTATTGTCATTTTTACATGAAACAAATGTGAATAATAATACTACTGCAGTTAGGAGAAATAGTTTTTTCATAAGAACCTCACTTGATAATTTATGGATAATGTTTTTAATGGCATTGGATATGACTGAATGATGAAGTAGTCTTCATCCAAAATATTATATGCGTTAATTGTTATTCTGTTCTCGAAGTTGTTAATGTTGAATTTATATGACAGAGAGATATCCATCAAAAAATAATGGGGAAGACTGTTCCTTGGATTATTGTCAGATGTATAAAACCGTTCGCTTACAAAAGTAGTGTTCATCGAAAGACTAAAGTCGCTGATATTCAAAATCCCATTTAAATTCCACTTGTGTTTCGGTGTATAGATAAGTTGTTTATTATATGAATTATCATCGGGGGAAACAGCGCTTCTGTTTCTTACATCCGTAAAGGTGTACATGAATTCTATGTCGAAAAGCTTTTTCCAAAATGGCTGAGTGATACTGAACTCAATACCTTGTGAACGTACATTCTTGATGTTGCTTGGTATTTGCAGCGCAAGTCTTGTCGGTGTCCAAATGATTTTATTATCACCCCAAATTGAAAAATATGTTAATTCAATTTCCCCTTTACCTAACAGTTCATATTTTGTATTAAGTCCGGCGTTAAAAGACCGGTACTTTTCTCCTTTAAGATCTGTGTTTCCGTAGAGTGATGAATAATATCTTTCGTTGAAAGTCGGATGTCTGTAATTATCACTGTAGGAGAAAGTGAAATCCGTTGCCGGCAAATATGGATGAGTGAAAACCGCACCAATCCTGTACGACAGGTAATTGTAGTTGTTAACAGATAATATATTTTCATTGATAACCTGGTAATTTAATCCGACGCTGAAAATCATTCTATTGAATCCCAACGCTTTAACCAAGTAATTCCCTGAAGCAGAAAAGTTATGCTCAACTCTTTTTGCATTATTAGAGTTGTATAAGCCGCTTATGTAAGCTGATAAACTATCAACATGAGCATAGTTAAAATCATAACCGAGTGTATACTCCGAAACATCTCCCTTGTAAGTAAACTTGTTCAATGCGGAGAGATCTTGAAATGCTGAACTCTGTGAATTTCTATCCACCAATAGTTGATTCTCGGGGTCATTCATCTGCAGGAATTGGTTATGATAACTTAGAGTTGAATTGAAGAACCATTTTTTACTTAATAAGTAGTGAAGATTAGCTATATTCAAAAAAGCGTTTGTCAGTGTTGAGGCTTTACTTGAGTTATAGTTATTCGTAACGACAAATCCGGGAAGTCCGTTCAGCAGATGTGAATAATGAGTATAAAATTTTATTACGAGGTCATCTGCACTCCATTTGATATCACCGCTGACAAAAGTTTTTGAATAATGCGCATTGCTCCTTTCTAAACTTTGTCCCTCAAAATTGTAGTTGTATTTATTGGGGGAGAACGATCTGCTGAAATTAACACTGTAAGAAAAGCTGTTTTTAGCAGATTTAATCGACGCAAAATAGTTCTGAGTCTGATTGGAATTGAACATTGCTCCTATAGTTGTGGACGATTCGTTTTTCAAATTCCCCGAAAATATTTTTACCGTTCCTCCGCTGGAAAGATAACCGTTGCTCCCGTTATTTTTTATATACTCTATTTTATCGATCAAGAATACATCGAGCATTGAAAAGTCAAATGAGCCTGTCCGCAGATCATTAACACGAGCTTCATTAAAAAGGATAACGGTATTCTCGCTGCTCATTCCTCGTGAAGAAACCGTCTTCATACCGATATCTCCGCCGTAGTCTTTTACCGTTAGTGTTGTGTGATATTTTAAAACTTCTGCAGGATTTGAGTATCTTGCTTTACTGCTGTTGTCAAGCTCAATGGTCTCACTCATTTCCGATGTAGAGTTCAGAGGTGCTTTCCCTTCAATATAAACTTGACTAGTAGTGATCTGTTTTGGTGATAGTATTATTTTGTAGGAGTTTTTGAGTGCATTAACCGGAATTCGTTTTTCAAGATAAGATAAATGCTTAAAAGTTAATGTGTCAGCATTATTAAACTTATCCAATGAGAAAACACCGTTGCTGTTGCTAACTAAATCAGAAGCGCCGGATGTAATAATCACATCTGGTATAGGTTTCCCGCTAACCGAATCAACAACGGTAATGTTCTGTGCTGCAATGGATATGGCAGCAAACCAAACAAACAAAAATATTTTAAACTTTAATTCCATAAAAATCACAAGTAATAAATGTGACTTTCAAACGAATCAGTTTAACCAATTGGAATATTTAGACCGGCAGAAAAATTTCTGCGCTTCTGAATAATCTAACCTCACCCACGAAGATTGATTAAAATGATAATTTACGGCAGGTTTCCTGACTCTGGAATTCTTACTGAAACCTTCCCATTCCGATAGATCGGGACAGTGGTATTATATCAGAAGATCTTTATCCATTACAGTTGCGGGGCAGTACCGGATTTTAACCGGTTTCCCTATTATCCAATTGCTGGCACCGTAAACAATTTGAAAGAACTTATGCGAAGTTAAAAAAGAATGTATTGGATTCCAAAGTAAATTAAATGTTCGTCAAAATCAAAATATTATAATTTTAAAAAAATAATAGCACGCTGATCTAACCGATGAAACGGATTTGTACTGATAAAATTTGTATAGTGATATTTATATCGATTTGATACAGAACAATTAGTAAAACACTGCAAGCCAAACAGTTTTTCCGGATGTGTCGGTATATGAAACTCTATGCTTTTTATGAGCCGGTATTATTAGATAATCGCTTTCACCCATTTCTTGAGTAGTACCGTCATCAAATTCCAAAACTGCACTTCCCTCAAGCAGAATCACAAATTCATTTTGCTCCTGATCGTACCAGAAATTTGGCGGGGAAGTATGTCCGTCGGAAACAATCCGGTTCAATTTTTATATTATCCGATTGAGCAATCGTTTCAAAAAACTCTTCTGTTAAATTATCAGGGATATTTTGAAAAATGTTTTTCATGTTCATGTGATAAAATCTAAGTAATTATCTTTTGTAATAATTTTATATTCAGAATTAGTATATGCATTTTTCCAATCGTTAGGAGGAGTTTTCTTTTTAGGATTGGAATATTTTATTTCGAAACCAAACAATTTTCCATCCCTTTCTTCAATCAAATCTATTTCTTGACCAGCATAATTTCTCCAGAAATATAGATCACTGAAATTATCTTTATATGTATTATATTTTATTCTTTCCATAACTAAAAAATTTTCGAATAAGAAACCTGTATCCGTTCTATCCTGCAGAGAATTAAACTGATTTATAAGAGCATTTCTAATTCCAATATCCCAAAAATAATACTTATTCTTGTTTTTTAATTCATTCCTAAGATTTCTGCTGAAACCTCCTAAACTTTTAATAATAAATGATTTTTCAAGTATGTCTAAATACCTGTGAACCGTTTTTACGTCCATTCTTAATTGTGAGGCAAGTTCATTTAGTGATACTAAACTTCCAATCTGGAATGCGAGTAACTTTAATAATGTTATTAATTGTTTAGGTGATTTTAAGTTTTCAAGCATAAAGATATCTTTCAAGAGATAAGAATCTACAAATTCTTTCAATAATCGCTTTTTTTCTTTTTTTGATTTCTCGAGTATTATTTCAGGATAACTCCCATAAATTAAAAATTCATCTAATTTTTCCTTCAACTCAAATTTATTATATTGATTTAGCAATTCAATCTGAGCAATTGGAAATAAAAGTGCAGTCCTTTTTCTTCCGGTTAAAGGTTCACCAGTTTGCTGAGATAATTTGAAAGATGAAGATCCTGTTGCAATCACTATTAATTCTGGAATGTTATCAATTAAAATCTTTAATCCCATTCCAATTTCTTTTATTTGTTGAGCTTCATCTATTGCTATTATATCATAACCTTCCGCAAAATCCAATATTAGGTTGAAATCACGTGAGTTAAGAATATTTGCTACAGTAATATTATCTCCTGATACTAGTTTATATTTCAACTTGGTCTTTTGTAAATAATTGTTAAGAAGTGTTGTTTTACCTACTCTTCTTGGTCCAAATATTAAAAGGACTTTCCCTTTTCTTACCAGCTTTTCCAAATTGTAGAACCTTGTAATCATATTTATCCCTTAATACAAATATTTTTGCTATTAATATAGTGAAATTTTGGGAATAGTGTTCCATAAATTTATATGATTTTATGGAGTTACACTCCACAAATTCAATTAAAAACATGGAACAAAGCATGGTGATAATTTGGAGAAAGTGCTAAAACAGCCTATAATAAAAACGTTTAATCCGCCAAAGGCGGACCTGTCTGCCGACAAAGGCATGCAAGGGATGAATTCCCAACCGCCTTGCGGCGAAATTCATTTATAATTTAAGATAATCCCCATATGAAACAAGCATGAGAAATTGTACTCACGCAGGGGATTAAAGTAAAAACAACTGTCATTCTCAAATGCTCT
>JAADIB010000083.1 GCA_013151565.1 Chlorobiota bacterium | reverse complement strand
GG
This sequence comes from Chlorobiota bacterium, assembly GCA_013151565.1. Taxonomy (GTDB): domain Bacteria; phylum Bacteroidota; class Ignavibacteria; order Ignavibacteriales; family Melioribacteraceae; genus SZUA-22. Next base: position 12,142 of record JAADIB010000083.1, on the reverse strand, counting down.
ACTTGCATGCGCCGACCAGTTGAATAAACAAGGATACACTGTTGAAGTTTTCGAAAAAAATGAAGTAATAGGCGGACTCCTTGCAATCGGGATACCGGACTTTAAGCTGAATAAAAAGATTGTGAACCGTAGAGTTACTTTCATGGAAGAGGAAGGGGTTAAGTTCCACACCGGTGTAAATATTGGAGTGGATAAAAAACTTTCCGAATTGAAAGATAATTTTGATGCTGTAGTTTTATGCGGTGGCTCTGAGAATCCAAGGGACTTGCCTGTTGAGGGCAGAGAACTGGATGGAGTTCATTTTGCAATGGATTACTTATCACAACAGAATAGGATAAACGCAGGAATAAAAATAAATGCCAACCAGTTGATCAGAGCTGAGGGAAAAGATGTTCTGGTAATAGGCGGCGGCGATACCGGTTCAGACTGTATCGGTACGGCAATAAGACAGGGCGCCAAATCCGTGACAAATTTTGAACTTCTTCCGCAGCCTCCGAAGGAGCGTAAGAAAGACAATCCATGGCCGGAATGGGCATTAATTGAGAGAACATCAACATCACTTCTTGAAGGCTGTAAGCGTGAATATGCAGTTATGACAAGAGCATTTGTCGGTGAAAATGGTAAGGTTGAAAAAGTAAAAGCAATACGATTACATTTCGGTCCGAAGGATGCTTCTACCGGACAGCGACAAATGAAAGAAATCCCAAATTCTGAGTTTGAAATAAAAGCCGATCTTGTACTTCTTGCAATGGGTTTCTTAGGACCGAACAAGAATGACTTAATACAAGAGTTGAATATCACTACGGATAGAAGAAGCAATGTTTCGACAAATTCTGACTATATGACAAATATTGAAGGAATATTTGCTGCCGGTGATATGCGTCGAGGACAATCATTGGTTGTCTGGGCTATCAGCGAGGGACGTAAAGCCGCCAAAAGCGTAGACGAATATTTACAAGGAATATCTTAATAATTTTACTTCAATAACATCAATCAATTTAACATCCCTTGTTGCACAGAAAATCACAATTATTCGATAAAATATTATACTAAACGCAGAGATTTATGCTCAATTATTTTTTGCCACCAAATTTTTATTTGTACCGTTTTGTGATATAGATCACACAACGATTATAATGTTTAAATCTTAAATATTTTTTATTATTTTATATTATCCATTTTTGTTGAAACGCTTAACAAGACTTATTTCCTCGGAGGTTTTAATGAAGAAAGTTCTACTTTTAATTAATACTCTCGTTCTTTTAATGAATATCCAAACAGCAGCACAAAGTGAATCAGATTGGATATTAAGACTCTTTAATTTTTCTACCGATGTAACATCAATATCCGATAATACTATTTCACTGTCAATTGATGCCGCGTGGTTAGCAAGTGAGATTACAGGACAGACAACAATTACCGGGACATTAACTCAAAATTCCCAAGGCAATTGGGGTTATACGGCTTCTCCGGCTGATAAACTTGTTGTGGTTTTCAATGACGGTTCAAACATTGAATTCAAATTTACTAAGATTGAAGGTTATGTTGACGGTGGAGCTGATGATTTTAAAGAATCACACTCGATGGACTTTACTGCCTACAGTCCAAATTATATTGATGTAAGAATAGTTAGCGATATCGGTTATGTTGATGGCAATACAGAATGGCTAAATATAATTGCTGGCAGTATGATCGTTAATGGTTATAGTCATACAGTTAACATTACGCATCAAGGTAGTAAAAACAGTGAAATTGGAAGTGGATTTGCTTTTTTTAACAAGAATGAGTTAATAACAGGAACTTCCTCAAGCGCTGTTTCTTCATATCAAATAAATGATCAATTTAATGTATCCATTGCCCATAATAGTAATATTGGATTTTATAATAAATCTTCACAGTTTTGGAAAAATAGTTCAATTACAGCGGGTGGCGCATCCTATGCTTTCCAAGGATTAAATGTATTTTACATAGGTGCTACTGAACTATATGATGATGCTAACAATGGTATTTATAATAAAGTAAATGAAGATTACAATTGGAGCGCTGAAGGTTCATTGTTAAAGAACAATCAACAGTATGGTAATGTTGTTTTCAGTTCGGCTCCGATAAACGGTACGAATGGACCCTATTTATTGGCGAAGCTAAATTCCGGCGGGGATATTATTCTTCATTATCTTCTCAACAGCGCTCCGACAGATGTAAAAGATAGATCAGAGGGAATTATTACTGAATATAACCTGGAGCAGAATTATCCGAACCCGTTTAATCCAAGCACAACAATTAAATATTCAATTCCAAACGTAAGGAATGGGCATCCCGCTAAATCGGGACAAGTTGCACTCTCTGTGCAATTAAATGTTTACGATATTCTTGGCAGGGAAGTTGCAACTCTTGTAGATGAGCAGCAAAAACCTGGAATTTATACAGTAAAGTGGAATGCTGTTAATAATCCGAGCGGAATCTACTTTTACAGATTAACAGCCGGAAGTTTTTCAATGACGAAAAAAATGATATTACAGAAGTAATTTTATAATGGGAGAAGAATGAAGAGATTTATAGGAGAATATATTTTATTATTAGTTTTTACAATTATTATCAGTAGTTGTACATCTTCGGATAGCAAATTTGAAAATGAGAAGTTTATCAATAAAATTAAACCGATTCCGCCGGGAACAGCGCAGATTTGCGGGACAATACAAGAGGTTAAAGATACATCCGATTTATTTCACACATTAGTTCGTGTTGATACTATATTTAATTATGGTCAGTCAACGCCGCCGCTTGCTGTGGGGAATAATTTAGAAATAAACATTCCCAAAAATTTAATTCTTGATTCGAATGATAAATCTCAAATGAATGAATTTCTGAAATTAAAAAGATTAGTTTATTTAGAATTAAAATATCAAAAAAATCTATCACTGAAGAACAAAGAACAAAATAAATGGTTAGTTTCTAAAATTGCGTTAAAACAAATATTTTAACAAATAGGAGAATAGTAATGAAAATTTCTAAAGTCTTTATATTGTTTTTTTTATTGGTTTCATCTGCCTTATTATTATTCACGTTGAATAATGAGGGAACTAAGACTGTAGGTCTTAAATCAATTGAGAAGATAGAGAAACCAACTAAGAAGTCTTCATTTTCTTCAGAAAACAAAGAAGATGTTCAAGAAAGAATTGCTTATGAATTGGCTCGTTTAAAAGATCCGGTTACTGATAAAATTCCGTCAAATATCAGAACAAAAGAATTAGAGTTTGCAAAAAAACTTCCGAAAAAAGAAGATTTGAATAATTCTACACTTAATAAAACTACTCTTGAAAATTGGACAAAAAGAGGACCTATCAATGTCGGTGGAAGAACAAGAGCTTTGGCTGTAGACCTTAATTATAACGGCACTTCAAATAAAAGAATTTTAGCCGGCGGTATCTCCGGTGGAGTTTATTTATCTGAAGATAATGGTATCAGTTGGAGACTTACAACATCAAATTCCAGTTTACCAAGTGTAACGTGTATTGCTCAAGACCCTACAAACAAAAGCGTTTGGTATTATGGAACTGGGGAATATTTAGGAAATTCAACAGGGGGAACTTTACAAAACTATCTTGGAGAAGGCATATTTAAATCTACTGACGGCGGCAATAGCTGGACACAATTACCTAGTACTTTTGATCAAAGCTCCTTAACATCGTTTGACAATTTCTTTGATTTTATCTGGAATATAGCGGTTCATCCGCAAACCGGTGCCGTTTATGCAGCTACATATGGTAAAATTCAATTGTCAACCGATGGCGGTAGCAATTGGGGCGCTGTTCTGGTCGGGAAGGATAATTCAAATTCTTTTAGTCAGATGACGGATGTTGTCATTGCTTCAAACGGAGATGTTTATGCTACGCTAAGCAAAAATGGAATTGGTTTGAATGCTGGAGAATTCGGAGTGTTCCGCTCTACAAACGGAACTCAGTTTGCAAATATTTCACCGCCGGGTTTAGCTGCAGATCCATACAGAATTGTATTAGGACCAGCTCCATCAGATCCTAACACGTTATATGCTTTAGTACAAACAAACCAGAGTGGCGCCACCGCTCAAGATCATCAACTTTTTAAGTATAATGCCGGTTCAAATTCATGGGTAAATTTATCAGCAAATCTTCCAAATGAATCCGGAGTTGATGGTAATGCATCGTTTAGTTCTCAAGGTGGTTACGATCTTATTATTAAAGTTAAACCGGATGATCCAAATGTAATATGGATTGGAGGTACAAATTTATATCGCTCAACTAACGGCGGAGGAAGTTTCACTCGAGTTGGCGGATATAATGATGCATCAAGTTATGCATTGTATGCAAACAGTCACTCAGATTTTCATTCGATGACTTTTTATCCTAATAATCCTAATGCAATGATCAATGGTCACGACGGAGGGTTATCAAAAACTGATAATGTACTTGAACAACCTCAAACTTGGACTAAATTGAATAACGGATATGTAACATCTCAATTTTATGCTATTGCAATTGATCCGCAAGCTGGTAATGATAATTTAATTATTGGAGGGCTGCAGGATAACGGTTCGTGGGGAACTGAAAGTACTGATTACAGTACCGAATGGTTTGATCTATTCAGCGGAGACGGCGGGTTTGCAGCTGTTGCTCCCGGAGCTTCAAACCTTTATGTATCTTCACAAAATGGTTTTGTTGTTAGATACACTTTGCAAGGATCACAATGGGCTAGCAGTGTTGTTTCTCCTCAAGCTCAAAATTTTCAGTTTATCACTCCTTATTTGTTAGATCCGAATGATGCAAATGTAATGTATATAGCAGCCGGTAATGCTGTGTGGAGAAATAGTAATCTTGATGGTATTCCTCAGAGTAATGTGGACCCGACACTAACTAACTGGACAGAATTAACTAATTCTGCAAAAGCTAATACTTCTGTTACAACATTATCTGTTTCCAAGCAGCCTGCAGATCGGCTTTACTTTGGTGCAACTGATTTTCAAAGTAATACATATATAATTCGGGTAGATAACCCGGCGAGCAATCCTGCTGGTACAGATATTACTCCGGCTGGTATTACGGGGGGATCTTATCCAACTTGTATCGGTATCAATCCGAACAATGCTGATGAAATTATACTAACATTTTCAAACTATAATGTACCTAGTGTATGGTATTCGAATAATGGCGGTACGAGCTGGACAAATATTGAAGGTAATCTTGGCGGTACAAATGGTCCTTCGATAAGATGGGCAACTATTGTACCCGGCGGCAGCTATTTCCTAGCAACAAGTACAGGAATTTATTCTACTCAAACACTTAGTGGCGGTTCAACAACTTGGGCTTTGGAAGCGGCTGATGTTATCGGCAATGTTGTTGTTAATATGTTGGCTCTAAGACCTGAAGACGGATTCTTAGTTGCAGGCACACACGGCAGAGGAGTATATAGTACAAAACTCGGCACTTCAAGCGCTCCAAAACCGGTAACAAATGTTCAATCATTAACCTTACGTGTCCGACCAGGGGAAACAGGGAGTACGAGTTTTGTTCTCAGTAATCAAGGCGGTTCAACGATGAGCTTCAATATTTCTGTTTCAGGCGATCTACTTGCTGCTCCACCTTTGAGCAATCATCAAGTGTTAAAGAGAACGGTTACAAATACAAATATGAATAAAGAAAAGAAATTCAAAAACTTAAATACAAAACGTGTTGGAAAGCTTAGCGGAGTTAAAGCAAGCAGCAGTAATTCATTATCAAAATCATCAAACCTTTTAGGCACCGATGTTATTTATCTTGATGATGGAGATGATGGTGCTGATTGGTTCCTTGGTTGGGACAATGCTTCCGATTTTTTATGGAACAATGACTTCGTTGTTTCAGGATCTAATTTTTCATTGGAAGAGATAGACTTTTTTATGAGAACAGAAACGGCAACTTCTAATGATGTTTATGTAGCTGTTTATGATCAAAGCGGTAATACACTTGTTGAAGGAACTCTTCAATTCAATACATCGGCTGATGGTTCATGGTATACTATAACAATTACTCCAGCGCTTAGTTTTAATGATGGAGAAATGTTTTCTGTTGTATTAGGAACACAATCAAGTTTTATACAATATCCGGCGGGTCTTGATCTTGATGCAACTATTCCAAATAACAGTTACTATTATGATGGTAGTAGCTGGGTAAATCTTAATACAATAAGCGGTTTTGAGAATGCAGCATTTATAATTCGAGCTGTTGGTACAGCAGGGACCGGGTCTAACCAGAATCCTGTTGCAGTTGCTAATGTATCTCCTACTCAGGCAAATGTAAATGATCCTATCAACTTTGACGCATCCGGTTCTTACGATAATGACGGAAGCATTGCGCAATACTCATGGAACTTTGGAGACGGAACTACGAGTAGTCAGGCAACCGTTCAGCATTCATACAGCCAGGCAAATACATACACATATACTCTTATTGTTACTGATGATAAAGGCGCTACAAATCAGGCAACTGGTCAAGTAACAATATCACAGACTTCAGGTTCAAAAGTGACCGCAAATCCCTCAAGCGGTTCTATAAGTCCTGGAGGTTCACAGACTATCACTTTAACACTCGATGCTTCAACCGTTGCCGAAGGAAATTATGTAGGTCAAGTTAACATTTCAACAAACGGAGGCAATTTAGTTATTCCTATTGATTATGCGGTTGACGTTAAAAAGGAAGTTGGATTACCAATGGAATATTCATTGAGTCAGAATTATCCAAATCCGTTCAATCCTTCAACGACAATCGAGTTTGCAATTCCCCAGTCTGATGAAGTATCCCTCATTGTATATGATATGCTAGGAAGGGAAGTTGCAACTTTGGTAAATGAAAGATTGTCTGCTGGAAATTATAAAGTACAATACAGCGCGGCAGAAAAACTTTCCAGCGGTGTATATATTTACAGACTTCAAACTAATGAATATAGTAATACTAAGAAACTTATTTTACTTAAATAGTATCAAACGACCATAGGAATCGATAAAATATTTAATAACAATAAGTTAATATGTTTAATAATAAAAAATATTTTATCCTATTTTTCAGTTTTGCTTTCTCTGCAAAAAATTGAATTAAATAGATCACGTTGTGAAGTATTGTCTTAAAACTGTCATTCTGAATTTGATTCAGAATCTCAATATGTTAATCCTTAGCTGTTTGAAAAATTTTATTACTTATCTGTGCAGGTCAGTTCCATCCGTTTAAACAGTGTTCTATTACTTTACTCTGCTGTCGAGGAGTGGTGAGGCTGTCTCAAAACTCAAAAATCGTCATCCCGAACTTCGTCATCCCGAACTCGTTTCGGGATCTCTTTTTGAGCTGTTTTCAAGGTTTTAGATGCTGAAACAAGTTCAGCATGACACTTTTGAGACAGCCTCAGTGGTCCTCGACAACATGAAGAAAAATAAAAATTTTCAAGTAATTTCATCTGTTAGTCAATGAGTTGAAAAAAACGAAACCTCTGAGGTTTTACCACTTAATCAATTTAACATTACCTAATCAATTGGTTGAGTTTGCTAATTTATCTTCTTCAAAAACCTCAGAGGTTTTTGTCTAAAAATCTCAGCGTCTTTACGTCTCAGCGGTAAAAAACAGAAATATTAATAATAAAATGTTTGTATTTTTATCCGGTTAAAGTTTTGTAAAGTTAAATAATTTGTTTTACTTGCAATTCGAAAATTTATAATTAAAAGAAAAATGAGTGTTGAATGTTGAAGAATTTGGTAATTGTGGAATCACCGGCTAAGGCGAAAACAATAGAAGGTTTTTTAGGAAAAGATTATACTGTCGCATCAAGCTACGGTCATATCCGTGATCTTGATAAAAAAAATTACGGCATTGATATTGAAAATAAATTTAAACCTAATTATATAATTCCCGATGACAAAAAAAATGTTGTTAAGGAATTAAAGAAACTTGCGAAACAAGCAGAAAAGGTTTGGCTGGCAAGTGACGAGGATAGGGAAGGAGAGGCGATATCGTGGCATCTTAAAGAAGCGCTCGGACTTAAGGAAGATAAAATAGAGAGAATAGTCTTCCATGAAATTACAAAGTCGGCAATTAAAAATGCAGTAGAGCATCCGAGAAAAATTGATGATAATCTTGTGAATGCCCAGCAGGCGCGTAGAATCCTAGACAGGTTAGTTGGTTTTGAATTATCCCCGGTTTTGTGGAAGAAAGTGAAACCGTCGCTTTCCGCTGGTAGGGTGCAGTCAGTTGCAGTGAGACTTATTGTTGAACGAGAAAGAGAAATTGAAGCCTTCAAATCGAAATCACAGTATCGAGTAGTAGCAGAGTTTGAAATTATTGATTGTGACGGACGAAAATGTTCTTTCAAAGCCGAGCTTCCGAAAAGATTTGAAAATGAGAAAGATGCTAAAGAATTTTTGGAAGTATGCAGCAACTCGGAATTTAAAATCAACAGTGTTGAAAAGAAAGCAGTAAAAAAAACTCCATCAGCTCCGTTTACAACATCAACTCTGCAACAGGAAGCAAGCCGTAAACTCGGTTATTCCGTTTCGCGCACAATGATGGTTGCACAAAAACTTTATGAAGCCGGTAAAATATCTTACATGAGAACCGATTCGGTAAATCTATCGGAAGATGCGATTGCTAATGCCAAATCAATTATCGGAAGCTCTTTCGGCGAAAAATATTCGCAGCCGAGAAAATATAAAACTAAATCTGCCGGAGCGCAGGAAGCTCACGAAGCAATTAGACCGACATACTTTGAGAATGCATCGGTAAAAGGTTCTAAAGATGAACAGGCGCTTTACGAACTTATTTGGAAACGTGCAATTGCATCACAGATGAGCGATGCTGATATAGAAAGGACAACTGCGAAGATCAGTATTTCTAAGAGTAAAGAGCAGTTTGTTGCTAAAGGTGAGGTAATTAAGTTTGACGGTTTCCTGAAAGTTTATATGGAATCGACCGATGAAGAAAATGGAAATGGCGATAGTTCAATTCTCCCTCCTCTTACCGAAGGTCAGATTGTAAATTATATGAACATCACCGCAACAGAAAGATTCACAAGACCTTCAGCCAGATACACCGAAGCGAGTCTGGTAAAAAAATTAGAGGAACTGGGAATTGGAAGACCATCGACTTATGCTCCTACAATAAGTACAATTCAAAAACGCGGATATGTTAATAAAATTGAACGTGAAGGTCAGAAAAGGGAATACAAAGTTTTATCCGTTTCTCCTGACGGGAAATTAGTAACAGAAACAAAAACCGAGATCACCGGCGCTGATAAAGGGAAATTATTCCCTACAGATATCGCAATGCTGGTCAATGATTTTCTTGTTAAGAACTTTCCTAAAATAATGGATTTCAAATTTACCGCTCATGTTGAGGAAGAGCTTGACGAAATTGCAGGGGGAAAATTGAACTGGTATGAGATGCTATCAGAATTTTATTTTCCGTTTCATGAATTAGTGGAACATACTACAGAAAATTCTGAACGTGTTTCCGGCGAAAGAATTTTAGGTACTGATCCAAAGACCGGGCATCAAGTATCTGTGCGAATGGCGAAGTTCGGTCCGGTTGCGCAAATCACTGATTTAAAGAATGAAGATGCTAAACCGGTATATGCTGCATTGCGGGCAACTCAAAAACTTACTCACGTAACACTTGAAGAAGCTCTCGAGTTATTCAAACTACCGCGAGTGGTTGGTGAATTTGAAGGGAAAGAAGTCGTTGCAGCTATAGGCAGATTCGGTCCTTATCTGCGTCACGATTCTAAGTTTTATTCGCTCAATAAAAATTACGATCCGTACACAATTGAAATTGATGAAGCTATTGAAGTAATTGAAGCTAAACGTCAGAAGGATATTGACAATACATTAAAAACTTTTGATGAAGATCCGGAATATAAAGTTGTTATCGGACGCTGGCGAAGACCATATCTGAAAGCCGGTAAGAAAAACATCCCTCTTGATAAAGATGTGGATGTAGAAAAGCTTACATTCGAGAAAGTGAAACAAATGGCTGAGGAGTATGATCCAAAGTCAAAAAAGAAAAAGTAAAGACAATAGAACACAGATAACGCGGATTGAACGGATACTCACAGATTTCATTATTTATGAAATCTTACTTTTAGTCTTCATCTAATACGTTTAATAAAGTTGGGTTTCTGGAAATGATCATAAATAATGCAGGGAACGAAAATTTTCGTTCCCTACTATAGATATAAAATTATCCGTGCTTATCAGTTCAATTAGTTAAATCAGTCTTCTATTCAATTCGTGTTTCCATAATTAACACATTTTTACAATTGGGTTTTTATTCTAAATTGAATTATTTTGGAATTACAATACTTCTGAACATTACACTAATGACCAATGCATTCAACTCTTATGATATTTTTAGATGGTGTCGGGATAGGAGAAAAAGATCCGGCAAAGAATCCTTTCTTTCAAAGATCATTTAAATTCTTCAATCAAGTTTTTGGTGAGACTCCTTGCCTGGGAAATCAGAATATCAGCAGAAACGATAAATATATTTTCCCCGTTGACGCATGTATGAACATCGAGGGTTTGCCTCAAAGCGGCACGGGACAGACTTCAATTTATTGCGGTGTTAATGCTTCTGCCGAAATCGGACAGCATTTCGGACCTTATGCTCATTCTGCCTTGAAACCATTGATAAAAGAGAAAAATATTTTTCAGACATTCAAAGAGCGAGGTTTGAAAGTTGCATTTGCAAATGCATTTCCGCAAGTATTCTTTGATTACCTAAATTCCGGCAAGACGAGGATAAATGTTACATCGGTTATGGCAATGGACAGTGAAATAAAGTTCAATGATATTGATGATCTGAGAAAAGGAAACGCTCTCAGCGCTGAGATAACTAACAGACGCTGGGTTGAGAAGTTGAACTATGATATCCAGATCATTGAACCGGAGACTGCAGCAGAAAGATTGTTGAACTTCGCATTGGAGAATGATTTTACACTGTTTGAATATTTCCATTCGGACCATGTCGGTCATGGCAGACTCGCCGCAGACAAAGAACAGTTACTCAGCGATCTTGATCAATTTTTATATTATATACTTACCAATATTGATGATGAAATTACCTTACTTATCTGCTCCGACCATGGAAACCTTGAGGATATATCAATTAAAAGTCACACGTTAAACCCGGCGCTAGGCATTTCTGCAGGTAATAATGCTGAGTATTTAAAGGATACCATCAAACACCTTTACGATATAAAACCAGCGATAATGGATTTATACAAATGAAAGATTATCCGGTAATAAAGTATGTAGTTTTTTTTATTGTTGGAATAGTTACTCAGTATTATTTCGATCTCTCATTCAGTATACTTTTAGGGATCGTTGCATTTCTTATCATGATAGTTGTTATTCTTCGGTTGACTAAATCCGAATTTAATAAGAATATAATCTCAGCTATTCTACTTATGCTTTTGATAGCATCAAGCGGTGCGCTTTATTTCTCATCCCGCACAATGATAAAAACGGAGTATCCTTTTGAAAGAACGAAACTTACAAAATCAATAATTTATGGAACGGTAAAGAGCATCAATCTAAAACACGAACCGAAATTATCGATGGTCGTAAATGTCGATTCAATCAATATAAAAGGGAGAAGTGTATTTATCAAAAGTGACTTCCTATGCAATATAAAGGAGAAAAATTCTAAACAGCTAAGTAAACTTTACAATAAAATCGGTGTGGGCAACTATGTGAAAATTAAAGGGACAATTAATAAACCAAGAAATGAAAGGAATCCCGGCGAGTTTGATTACTATAAATACTTACAATCGAAGGATATCTCTGCATTAGTTTACGTAGGCAGTGCAAGCAATATTAAAATCCTTGATGATAAAACCGCTTTGGGAAAAAATATAATATTCAAAGTACGTAAAGCAATTTCGAAATCAATAAATGAAATTTATAACAAAAGAACCGCCGGCTTACTGAAAGGACTATTATTAGCCGATAGAAGTGAAATAGATTACCGTGTGAAGGAGAATTTCATCAACTCCGGGGTGATACATGTTTTGGCAGTATCAGGTCTTCATGTTGGATTTATTGTCCTGATATTTTTCTTCTTATTCAGCCGTGCGAGTATTTATCCGAGAA
>JAADIB010000085.1 GCA_013151565.1 Chlorobiota bacterium | reverse complement strand
GGGTATATTAACACTGCCCGAAACGGTTGATAGTTCTTCCACACCGGCTTCATCGCCATTGACCAAAACCTGCCAAGATCCATCTGGAAGAGTAAATGTATCCACAGTATTCTGATCGGCATTCATCAGCACAATAAACTCATCATTAGTTGTATTTATAGAAAACCCAATTGAAAATTCATTCTGCAATTTATCGAAGAATTTAATCTGTTCCGTCTTTGCCCGGCGAAGCGCCTTGTAGGTTTTACGAAGTTCGATCAAACCTTTGTAATAATCCACAAGCTCGCTATTCAATTCAGCATAATCGAAGTTGATGTAATTTGTGTAATTATCTTTATTGTAAGAGTTATGGTCGAGATGTCCCTGCTCTTTATCTTTTACTCTTTTATCAATAGCAATAACTTTCGACCGCGCAAACTCCTGCCCCTCATGGATCATTGTAATTCCCTGCGACATGAATAAAAATAGCGCCCCAAGTTTATTCAACTTCATTTGCTTCTCGGTAAGTTTTGCATTTGCATCGATGTTTTTTATTTTCTTTTTCGGATTAACTTCACGAGTGCCTATCCTGATGAAGTCGCCTAGTGTGTAACCATCGTGCGATTCAAGATAGTTTACCGAGTGTTCCGGTTTTTGGAAAAGTCCATACTTATATTTAAGCAGAGTTCCGTTTATATAGCTTTTAATTCTGTCCGGATTATTATTGCCATACCACTTACCGAATATCCAACCAAGACCCTTATTGGGATTCTCGCCTTTGATGCCGTTGCGTATCTGATCGTTCCAGCTTCCCCACTCGCGCAGTGAAAATCCTTTCGGGTCATATCCGCCTCCCCAAGGTTCTGCAACAAACACAACATTCGGATTGATCTTCCGCGCCTCACGGAGTATCTCTTCCAGTGTTTCCCAATCGATAAGTTTGCCAAGATCAAATCGGAAGCCGTCAATGTGATATTCTGTCATCCAGTAAATAATGCTATCAATTATCAGTCTGCGTACCATTGGTCTTTCGGTCTTGAGATCATTTCCGCAATAGCTCTGCGCAATGAACTCACCGTTTTTATTCAATCTGAAATAATATTCTTTATCGATCTGCTTTAAGTTCCCGATCTCATATTCAGATAGATGATTATACACAACATCCATCATCACGGCAATACCCTCGTTATGAAAAGCTTTTACCATATCCTTGAATTCATTTACCTGCCTAGCATCGCGTCCCATCCATTCATGCATTTTCATCTCTTTCCAATTTTCGGAATAGTACGATGAAGGAGCAAAGAATGCAGCGGTCATATATCCCCAATGATTTCTCTCATAAGGATTCCACGTATTGTACATGCCGTTTAGTGAATCTTTATAAGGTATCTCAACATTTCCATATTCTTGTGCGGGCAGCAGTTCCACAGTGTTCACACCGAGTTCTTTGATATAATTGATACCACCTCTACTCTTTTCTACAAGTCCCATGTAAGTGCCGGGATGTTCTGCTTCTGCCGAAGGATGAGCCGACATATCACGAATGTGCATTTCGTAAATTATCAGGTCTCTCCAATTCCGCACTATCCAAGTATCATTTCCCCAGTCGTAATTTTCTTGATATACAATGGACTTGCGAGGATTGTAATAATTTGTGAACGATGTTACCGCTTTGGAATACGGATCGACACAAAGAGGAAGATCATCAAAAATATCATTATCTGTATGAGAAACTTTGTAGCCGTAATAAACGCCTCGCTGCTCGCCTTCAACAACTGTTTCCCAAACCCCATCTTCATCTCTTGTCATATCGATTATCTGGTATGACTGTTTATCAGAAGGATCTTTATATAAAAATAATTTTACCGCTTTTGCATTGGGTGTGAATAATCTGAAAGTTGTTTTACCATCTTGATAAAAAGAGCCGAGTCGTTTTGTTGAGTAATATTCATCAAGATCTTTATGTTTTGTATTGCTTTCGTTTTTCTTAAATATTTTTGATTCGTTCTCTTTATATATAAACAAGTTCTCACCATATAGTAATGACTGAAAAAGAAAAAGTGCAATGAATAGCCGGGAATATGAAATTCCTTTTTTCATTTTATACCTTAAATTTATTTCGGACAAATATAGTTAATCTTTAGTCTTTTTCAGAATTTTTGTTAAGAAATGAATCTCCTTACTCCAAGTAAAGCGTTTATGCATTAGTCCGTCATCTGATGGATTCTGATGCATAATTACGGTTAAAACAAAGGGGAGAATAATTTGTTGTTTGCAGCATGTTATAAAAATCGATTGTAGATATTTTGATATTTCATATCGTCCCGATGGGACTAGCTATACATTATTTATATTTCAGTTATAAACATCTTGTCCCTCTGGGACAAAAATAAAAGACAATAAATTGGAAGGTAATATCAAAAAACAATTATCGCTAAATCTATACTTGTCCCATAGGGACAACATATTTATAAAAGTTTATTAACAAGAAAAATAGAGTCTCATCGGGACGGTATATTCAGAAGCCCAATCCAGCATAGCTGGTTTGGGCTTCTTAAAGAGCTTAAATAGAAAAAGCAATTACGATTTAACTTTCCTCAATCACGGGAAGATCAGCAAAGTAGCGCATAATTACTTCATCGGGTAACTTGTAATCTTCAAGATTGTTATTGATATAAGAATCATAAGCGCCGAGATCTAAGAAACCATGACCGGATAAATTAAATAGAATAGTTTTTGCTTCACCGGTTTCTTTACATTTTTTAGCTTCTGTTATTGCAGCAATAATTGCGTGAGCGCTTTCAGGAGCCGGCAAGATTCCTTCTGTAGTTAGGAAATCTCTTGCAGCGTCAAACACTTCAATTTGATGATAATTCTGCGCTTCAATTACTCCATGTTTATGAAGATGAGAAACCGTAGGTGCCATACCATGATAACGCAGTCCGCCCGCATGAATTGCAGGAGGAACAAATGTATGACCGAGTGTGAACATTTTCAATAACGGCGTAAATCCAACAGTATCACCGAAATCATAAGCAAATTTACCTTTGGTTAAAGTCGGGCATGATGATGGTTCAACTGCGATCACTCGAAGATCTTTCTTATCGCCGGTTAATTTATCACGCAGAAATGGGAAACTCAACCCGGCAAAGTTACTTCCGCCGCCGGCGCTTGCAATTATAATATCAGGATACTCATCAACCTTAGCTAATTGTATCTTTGCTTCTTCACCAATAATTGTCTGATGAAGCATTACATGATTAAGCACACTGCCTAATGAATAATTTGTATCACTGCTATTGGCAGCAATTTCAACCGCTTCACTTATCGCAATACCTAATGAACCTGGAGAATCTGCATCTTGTTCTAATATTTGCCTTCCGGAATTTGTAAGATTTGTTGGCGAAGCATGAACAGTGGCTCCATGTAACTGCATTAAAGTTTTTCTGTAAGGTTTCTGATGATAACTTACTTTCACCATAAATACTTCAAGTTCCATCCCAAAATGCTGAGTTGCGATAGAAAGTGCGCTTCCCCACTGACCGGCGCCGGTTTCGGTTACTATCTTTTTAACTCCAGCTCTTTTGTTGTAGTACGTCTGAGCAATTGCAGTATTTGTTTTGTGACTTCCTGCCGGATTAACACCTTCATACTTAAAATATATTTTTGCAGGTGTGCCTAAAAATTCCTCTAACCTATAAGCTCTATGCACAGGGGTCGGGCGGCTTAATGAATAAAGTTCTAGAACTTCTTCAGGTATTTTAATGAATCTTTCCGGACTCATTTCCTGCATAATTAATTCCTCGGGAAAGAGTGGAGCTAAATCTTCAGGACTGATCGGCTGTTTTGTTCCTGGATTAAGCGGCATTGCCATTGGTTCCGGCATATCCGGCAGAATATTATAATATTCGGTAGGCATCTCACTTGGATTAAGATAGATCTGGTTGTTTCTCATTTTGAATCTCCTCTGATATTTAGTTAGTTAAAAATATTATAAAAAAAGCCGCTTCTTATTAGAATACGGCTTTAAAATGAAAAAGCCGTGAATGGTTTTCCAACTATCCACGGCTGCTGTTAAAATTTATTCACTTTAGGATAGTGGAAAAGTATTACTCCACCACCACCAAAAGTTTTTATTATTTCTTGTTTCGTTTTTCATAATTGTAAAAATTATCATTTCAAATTTAAGATGCAAATAAAATTTTAAAATATTTTATATGAGCTAATATTTATTCAGAAATTTTGATTAATTGTTTGTAGAGACGTTCTGCAGAGTGTCTCTACATTAAATTCTAATATGCTGCCACTGTCCATACAGTGGCAGGCAATTAACCGGGAAAACATGTAAGCTAAAAAAAAGCGAATCAGGAGATTCGCTTTACAAAAAATGTCTTAAAGGTTAAAATGCAACTTCCGTAATTTAATTAGAAAAACTCTTCCAAATATCTTTCCCTACTAATATCATCGGCATTGCTCATTTCACCAACTTCAATATAGCTTTCATGTTTATAATCTTCAGTTTCTTTTCCGCTGCGTATTTTATTATGCAGTGATTTTAATTTTTCTAATTCCTCCTGGTAAAAATTAACAGCCGCTTTTCCAATTTTCAGATCGGCAAGTTCGGAATCAAGCTCATCGCTATCAATTATGCACACCCAGTTTTTGTGATAGGAAGAATATTCGAGTACGCTTAGGTCCTCGAACAACTGGTTATTTACTCTAACAACCTTTCCGCTTATCGGAGATTTGAACTGAACGGATTTCCCATTTGCTTTAACTGTAAACAGGATCTCTCCTTTTTTTATCTGCATACCGAGATTCGGCGGTTCAATGGAATCGACCTTCCCGATAAGCTTCATTGCAAAATCATCAATGCCAACTTGTGCATGCCCTTCCTGGTTGATACTTATCCAGCAATGATTATCCGAGATAAAAACTCCGCCCGGGATTGAAAATCCAGTGGATTTGACGCCAAGGATGTTGTCAACATTTGTGATATTAACGCTCGGCTTGATCGTCTGTCTGATCTTTTCTTCTCTCTTTATCAGAAGTTTATTCGTGAATTCAAGCAGTTCATCTTCGGTGAACGGTTTTTCAACATAATCCATTGCTCCGTACTTCATACACTCAACCGCTGTTTGAACAGTTGCGTAGCCGGTAATTATAACAACATCAATATCCGGTCGAATATGTTTTACAGCTTTAGTAACTTCAACACCGTCCATCTCAGGCATTTTAAGATCCGTAAAGACAAAGTCGTATGAATGCTTTTGTATCAGTCCCAGAGCCTCCTGCCCGGTTTCCACCGTATCGACACAATACCCGTCAAGCACTAGAATTTTTCGGAAACTATCCAAGATAACCGGCTCGTCATCCACACAAAGGATGCGGGCTTTTGGTTCTTCAACTTCAACTCGTTTCAATGTTTTCGATTCACTGGTATAATCGAGATTGAGACTGACCTGCAAAGCTTCCTCTCTTTCTTTAACAAGTTTTTTCTCGTGAACTTTTTTCGCAATTACTCTAATAGCTATATCCACAATTATGAATACGATTAAAGCTACAATAAATAGTGCCATTGTTATTCTCCCGAGTTATGACAACTCTTTTTTATATTTTATTTTAGTTATACTCAAACTCTTTCCGTGCTGCAATGCGTTAAATATTTCATATCATATTCAAAATCAGCAGGGATGATCTTATACAGCCAGCCTTCAAAGTACGGGTCTTTTTCAATCAGAGAAAAATTCTCCACCAATTTTTCATTCCGTTCAACTATCTTTCCTCCTATCGGAGCCAGAATGTTATGAGCCATATCATCAACCGTGTGTAAGGTCGCACATGTATTACCTTGATATATCAAATCATTAACCTCCAGCAGGTCAATTGATGAAAGTGATTTTATCGTTCTTAAGAATAAGTCCGTTATACCAATTACTGCAATACCTTCATATTCCAAATGCATCCAGCTTGTGTTACCCAGTTTTAGATACTTTGGCGGACATGCAACATAGATGATCTCCCCATTATCTTTTTCAAGCTGTGATTCTCTGATCCGTTTCTTTATTTCGTAAAATTCAAGCCCGCGGGAGATTGAAGAAATAAGCTCATCAAACGTAAACGGCTTCGGTATAAAATCAATAGCGCCTTTGTGCAGTGATTTGACTGCATTCTCCACAGTAGAAAAACCGGTTATCATAATAACGCATGTATCAATCCCTTCCGAGTTTACTTCATTAAGAAGCTGAAAGCCGTTCATTTCCGGCATCATAATATCACAAAGAGTTACTTTGTAAGTTTCTTTATGCAACTTTTTCAGTCCTTCAATTGCATTCGTACAAGAATCAATTTTATATCCTTCCGATTTAGCAATTTTAGTTACCGCTTCGTTTATTACAGATTCATCATCAATTATTAAAACGTCGTACATTTCTTCTGCCTTTAATTATTCTTAAGTCACCGGTAACAGAATAGTAAATTTTGTTCCTTTACCGACCTCACTTTCAACGTTTATACTTCCGTTATGATTATCAATAATTCCCCAGATCACAGCTAGTCCAAGCCCGGTTCCTTTTTGTCCCTTTGTACTAAAGAACGGCTCAAAAATTCTTGACAGGTCTTCCGGCTTGATACCGGTTCCATTATCCTCTATTATTATTTTCACATAGGTTTTTTCACCGCCTTCATCCATTGCTCTCCATCTTTGCCAATCGCAATTTATATTTGTACATCCTTCAAACATTCCATTCGGAGGAGATTCGAACGCAAAGATGCGCGAATTACATTTAGGACAAAGTTCTTTTTCTTCTATCAAGGAAATATTGCAGCGCGGACAAGATACATTGACCTCTTCCCCGGATTTAATCTTGATGCTGTAATGATGACGGTTCTTTCCGTAAATCGGGTCAAGATTTATATATCCCAATGATTTTTCGGTAGCAATTTTGAGCTTGATCGTAGGCATCGCTTCAATCTTAACTTCATTATCTATCAGGTTATGTCTTTTGGGGCAGACAGCAGTTTTAATCTGCGTCATACCATACGGAAGCAGATTGGTTAAAGATGTTTTAATAACGATCTTCCCGTTATCACCCGTTATAGCATCGGAGGCGTTAACAAGGAGGTTCAGGAATACCTGCTGCATTTGATCGGCATCCACAGTTATCATCGGCAGATCCGGCTCATAAGTTTTTTCTAATTTTATATGTTTCAGTATAAACTGGTTATTCACAACGGATACAGCCCGGTCAATGATCTCGCAAGGTTTTACTTTATGCTTTTTCGGTACTGATTGACGGGCAAAATCCAAAAGTCCTTTTACGATCTCCCGGCTTCTCTTGGTTTCTCTTACAATTACTTTTAGATCCTCTTGTAATTCGGGATTGTCTTTAGTGC
>JAADIB010000023.1 GCA_013151565.1 Chlorobiota bacterium | reverse complement strand
CCTAAATATTAGTTTATTATCTAAAAAACGAAGATGAAATATAAGAATTTTGAGGTTTTAATTTGTCATTTTGAATTCTATTCAAATTAGACAATATTTTGTGGAAGGTAATAAGATAAATATTTCTTTTGTCTGCATAACTTTGATTTCAATCCTCTTAATAGGAATGTAGATTTTTATGATTTATTATAATCGACGCAAATCATAAATAATCAGTTAAATCTGTGTCCCATTATTTATTCAATCACAAACATTTTCCAATCCCATGAAGGAATGATTACGTTTTTTGATTCCGCAAGTGATAATTGCTGTTCAGTTCGCAGATCAATCAGTTTCCTTGTATTGTAGAATTTCGGCAATTCAATATTAAATGTTTTTTCTTCGCTACTCTTGTTGAGTATTACAATAACTCTTTCATTCATATCGGATCGGATGTATGCATAAATATTTTTATCGGCTGTTAAAGTGAAAAAATCACCATAACGCAAAGCAGAATGCTCTTTTCTTAGGTTTATTATTCTTGATACTTCGTGCTTCGTTTCCTTTTCATATTTCGTAAGCTTGTTGTTAAATCTCATCATGCGGCGATTATCAGGATCCGATGCGCCGGTCATACCAAATTCGCTTCCGTAATAGATAACCGGAATGCCTGGAATTGTATTCATATATGTCATATACAGAATTAACTTTTTATAACTTTTCGGGTCATCAACTTTAGGCGGATCATTCCAACCCTTCTCAATTGCCGACCATTCACTTACATCCAAATCACCATCGGCATAAGCCATGAATCTATTTTTATCGTGACTATCCATAATGTTGCTCATCAAATGAAGTTCGCCATAAATAGAAAATGTTTTATGCATTTCCTTATCAAGATTACTGAAGGAAGCATTACTTTTAATAAAAGTTGGAAGCGCAGTATCATAAAGATTGAAATTAAACTGTCCCGAAAGCTGTCCGTTGTTCACATATGAACTGATAAGATCGTAACTTCCAAAAGTTTCACCTACTTGATAGATCGGTTTGTTATACTGTATCTCGATTTCTTGTTTCAGTCTTCTGGTTAACCCTCGCCAGAATTTGTTCGGTACATGTTTTACAGCATCATGTCTGAACCCGTCGGCATTTGTAACCCTTAACCACCAAGCCGCATTGGTGATCATTGTGTCCAATGCTTCCTGCGAGCCGAGATAGTCAAATGACGGCAGATACGGTTCGAACCATGTTGTTAACCTGAACTCATCGTAAAAACGGATATTCTTTCTGCCATCCGGTAAATACAATGAACCAAACCAATCACGATGATTTTTATAATAAGGATGATCAATATGAACGTGATTAGAAACGAAGTCCAGCAGAATTTTGATGTTATGCTGATGTGCAACGTCAACTATTCTTTTTACATCCTCCAACGTCCCGAATTTTTCTTCAACTTTCGTACTGCTTATGGGCCAGTATCCATGGTATCCTGAGAACCATCGATGGGGTTTTGGATATTCACGGAATGCAATATTTGGATTATCATAAACCGGAGAAATCCAAATTGTATTAACTCCAAGCGAGTCAAAATATCCTTCATTTAACTTATCAATTACGCCTTGCAGATCACCGCCCATATAATTAGCTTTGTCCGAAAGAGAATCGTGTATGATTTTTTTATTAAGTGAAGTATCGCCGTCATAAAAGCGATCGATCATTAGAGAATATATAATTCCATCATGCCAGTCAAAATCGGATTTGTTATTTGCAGGAACGCCGTCATAAAGAATCAAGTGCTGCATATTTGTAGCCTTGCCATCTTTAGTGACAGCAACACGAAGAACTCTTTTGCCATCCAATGCCGAAAGGGGTAAAATGATTTTTATAATATTGTTATCAGCCGATATTTTATTTAACTCAATTTTCCGATTATCCAAAAGAGCAATTACATTTTCATTGTTTATTGATATATCCGATTTATTGGATTGATAATAAAAGGAGTAAACCGCTTCATCAATGGTCAAGTTAAAACTCAATTGATGGAGAAAAACCTTGTCGGTTGTATCCTCAGCAATTGTTATCACAGAATTAAAATCACCGAAACCATTCGGTACTTTACTCGGATTTTCAGGATCGACGATCTCGGTTCCGTCTCCGAAAAACTTATATTGATAAACGCCCGGCGTTAATGGAACTTCCGTTTCGAACACGCCGTCATTGTCTTTATCAGTTAAAGGCAAGTCGGTTCTATTCCATCCGTTAAAGCTGCCGAAAAGTGTAAGCTGCTTATATTTTTTATCAGGTTTATATTGGAATTTGTAATAAGTGTCTTTTATAACAGTAACTGGGAAGTGACGAAACTCATCATCAACTTTGAATTCGATAAGAGTCATACCTTCAAAATCTTTTTCCGGCTTTAGTTTTACAGTGTTCGAGTTCTTATCATACTTAATCTCTATATTTTCATTTTCCGTAAAAGATAGATTATATACCGGAGCATAGAAAAGGTCTGAAACCAGAATTGATGTTTCTTTATCTGCACTTAGATTAACATTTGGAATAATATCTTTAACTCTATTGTTTTGTTCTTCACTACAGCTAATAAATATTAACTGAAGAACCACGGCTAAAGCAACGAATAAAAACGAGTGAAGTTTTTTCATTACACATTTCTTTCTATTATACATTAGCTAAAGATATAATTTTATTGTTAAATGTAAAAAGGAAACGGATCAGTAGTTTTTATCAAAAGCAAACTCAACAATGTGCAGAGCAATTCTGTAAGCGGCATAAGCGACAAACGGAGCTACCAATACGTCAACTGTATAATGTGCATGCTGTAAAATCACGGATAAGCCTACCAGAATTGTACCGATCAAAAATGTCCATTTCATTTTAGGTTTATACGAGAGAAGAAACAACATGAACATAGTTGAGGTATGCCCGGAAAAGAAAAGGTCTTTATCTAGGGTTGCTCCAGTACCAAAAAGCTCAACAAACGGATCGGTAAGTGAGATCATGTCGTGCGGAGGATCTAACGGCAATGAATACATAAGCATCATTCTGAACAATACCAGGATTGTATACGTCAATAAAGCTTGAACGAGCAATTTTGGTTTTTGTATAAATATAAAAAGTCCGGTCAGCAGTCCGCCGTATATCATTGCAAAGGTTGACCATGTAAGATTAATCGGTGCAAATAAAGAAAGTATAGGGTCGGTAAATGCAAATCCTGATCTTGTTTCATTCATTGTTAGAAAATTTGTAAACAGCGTTAAGGTAATTGCAATTGCAATAATTGTAATAATAAATAAATTTCTGAAGTTCTTATCTGCTAATTCAGTTTGCCAGTCGGACTTAAAAGTTTTAATACCCATATTCAGCATTTATTAATTTTTAGATTTAGAAAAATAACCAAGATAAAAATAAAACCAAAAGTTTATTTTTCAGTAAGGGACTTAACAAACGAACTAATGCAACATTTGAAGTTAATAAAAACATTGCAGACAACTATCTAAGCATTAAATTAGTTGGGTTAGTGCGGTTAGCAGAAAATAGCCGATTTAATGCCGACTGATTATACATCAAACAAATAACAATTATTTATTTATAAACTTTCTCATTACACAAATTGCTCTTTCATCTGTAGATACATTGTATCCTGTATAATAAATACGATATTCGTTTTCTAATTCAATAATGTTTGGATAGAGAATTCTATCCCATTTGTTATTAGTTTCATCGGAAGTGAAAAAATGGATTTGATTTACTTTTTTCCCAATTTAAACCATCGGTAGAAGTGGCATATCCAAAGCCACTAACATTAGAAACACTATTCATGTAAATCATATAATAACTACCATCTGTTTTGATAACTGTTGGGTAATAATATCCAGCACCTTCCCATGATTGATGATCTGCAAGAACAGGATTGGCTCCATAACGCTCCCAGGTTATACCATCGATAGAAGTGGCAATTCCAATTTGATGATCACTTAAATACGTTTTTCCCGTATAATACATGTAGTAAACGCCATCAATAATTTCAATATCACTCACACCAACCTTTAGGTCCCACTGACCAACAGCACCTCTAAAAACTGGGTCTTTTCTTCTTTTCCAATGATAACCGTCTTCTGAAGTAGCTAGTCCTATATTCCATTGGGAGTAATCACTTTCTGATGAGCTTCGTCCTGTATAATACATTTTAAATAATCCATTTTCTTTTATAACAAAGCTGCCAGTAACGTTCCTATTTTCCCAGCTACTAGCCGGATCAGGACTTAAAACGGGTTCTGACGAATATGGAGTCCAGTTCAATCCGTCACTTGAATTTGCAGCATATATGTGTGAAGAATTTCCAGCTAATCCAGTATACCACATAATAAATCCATTATCAACTTTTAGAACAAAAGGATGCAAGACGCCTTTATTATCAAATGAATTGTTTTGCATTTCAAGAATAGGATTTGCAGGGTAATCGAACCATCCAACATTTATTGGTGATTCCCAGCTAATATATATATAAACCGATCCAGTTCGATCTCCATTTACATAGTGAAGTTGGATAAAAACAGGAGTAACCTTATTTGCTTCAACATAAATAATAGCTTCACCAGTATATAATAAGTTGTGGTTGATACTATATGCGTTTACATCAAGATTCCAATTTCCAACAGCAACTTCTTCAAAATATACTTCCGCGTTAGAATCGTTTTTAGGATTTAATTCCTTAGTGATGGTATCAAAGCCGTCTCTTTTAAGAAACACTTCTATTAAGTAAACACTATCAGGTATCTCTGATTTATTAAATGATAATACAACATTCCCTTCACCATTTGTAGTTTCAACAGGGGCTTTTTCACTGCACGATATAATAAAAAATAACGATGCAAGAATAATTACTAAATATTTCATATTAACCTTATGCTTGGACTTAAATATCTTTAATTAAGATAGGAATAACATTTAACAAATACAATGATTTGAATCACAGCCAGTAATGGAATTATTTGTGCATAACAAAGATAAATTTTGATAAGATTTCTTTAATTCTCTTGATTTCAATTTCTTCAAAAATTTTCATCAAGTATAAAAGAATTGGGAATAGAACTACCAACATCGCTTTAGCAAATAACTCTATCCACAGTCCCATTCCAGTAAAAAGTAACGAAATAAAATAGAGCAGTAATCCAACAAAAATTATCTTACTAATTTTGAAGATTTCATAAGGCACATGATAAACTTTCTGACCAAGGAAGTATGAAAGAATCATCATGATTAAAACTGAAATGAATAAACTTACTGCCGCACCTGGGAAATCATATTTTTGTATTAGAATAATATTTAGCACAACATTTGCGAATGCTGTAATTATAACAATCACTGCATTATAGCTTGTTCTTTTAGCGTAATGAAAACTGAGAGCAAAATTATATTGAATGCCCTTGAGAACAAAAGCAAAGGAAATTATTGGAACAACAATGTAAGCAATCCAATACTCACTATTTAAAGCTAAGACTTCAATCAGCTCTTTACTAAATAACGAAATCGTCAATGCTGCAAAGACTAATATCAATGTATAGTAAGTCAGCACTTTGGAAAAATATCTTTTTGCATTTGGGTCATTTAGTTTCTTGTAAGCAATCGGAAGAAATCCAAGCTGAAATGATTGAAGTATCAGCATATTAATTACACTGGCAATTTTGTGCCCGAGAGAATAGATACCAACACTCGAATCTCCGTAAAAATATTTTATTATAAATCTATCACCAAGAGTAAGAACAAAAGTAAACACAGTGGAAAAAACAAGCGGAGCGCCGTATTTTATCATTTCCCATAATATTGCAACATCAATTTTTAATGTTGAGTTTTTGATCATCATTGGAGTCGTAATTATAATTACAAACAAATGACCGATCAATTCGCTTATTATTATCCCTTCAACTCCAATCTTTAAATATGCTACAAAATAAATGTTCGATAAAATGATCAGAGTGAACTTTATTGTTGTCAGTGTTATATAAAAAACTGATTTTTCTTTTAAGCGAATTAAGTTGAGTGGGATATTGTTTATAATACCGGCTGATACTGCTAAGAAAAGAAAAACAAAATAAGTGGAAAAATCTGCATTCTTGAATATCTCAACCGCAAATTGTTCACTGAAAGGAATCAGTAAAACACTTAAAAGTACTGCTACAAAAAGAGTTGTCAGTAAAGTTGTAAAAACTATAGATCTTTGTCTCTCGGGATCTTTCTCAGGAGCATACCAGCGCATCATTGCTGTTGGAAGATTTAATCCGAACACCCCGATAAGAATCTGCATGATGGCTTGAAGTATTGCTAAGATACCGTAATCCTCGGGCAGAAGATGAGCTGTATAAAGTGGAAGCAGAATGAATCCGACTAATTTTGTTGAGATATTCCCAAGACTATAAACCGATGTCTGCTTTATTGTTCGTTTAATGTCGGTAAACATTATTTCTTCTCCAGTAATACACAGAGCTGATATGGTCTTTTCTTTGAGATGAGTATGTTCAGCATATCGAGTGAGTACGCCAGTAAGTTGAACTTATAGGGGATTTCAAATTCATGTTCGCAGCTTGGACACATTGTTGTTCGCTTTTGGTTCGGAGTCCAAAAACTTGGGATCCATGCAGTTGGCGGAGTGAATTTATGTTTCAGTGAACTTAAAGTTTTGTTATAATCTCTTATCTTTAACCCGTATTCAAACTGAGTAATAACCTTATATTCCGGGAAAAGATTTTTTATTGTGTTAATATTTATACTCCTTAGATGATAGGACTTGTTAAAGTCGTAACCGCATTTTGTACACCGTGTAACTTGCTTTTCAATGTTCTCATCATTCGGGAATGTTAGAAACACATATCTCTTACTAATCCTTTTAATCTCAGCAATAGCATTAACAAAAATTTCTTCCGGCAGATGCTCAATCATTTCACTGCTAAAAACAAGATCATATGAGTTCGATTTTACCGGTAGTAGATCTGCCGAGGCTTGAATCTTTTTTGCTTTGACATATTTCAATGCATTAAAACTTCTGTCAGTTGCTGTAACATCAAATTTTTTATTCAACTCATTCGAGATCGTTCCGTCACCGCACCCAACATCAATTATGGTTTTTACTTCTTGCGGAATTACATCGATAATTAAACCGATCTTATCTTGAATCTTTTGATCAAGTTTTGCGTTGTCCCAGTCAAATTTTTCGTAATACTCTTTACTATCCATTCTGTTCTTTTACTTTCTGTTCGACTTTTTTATAAACATCAATAAGATTCATAGCCGCTTTATCCCAATTATACTTATCAAGCACAGCTTGTTTGCCTTTTACCCCCATTTCAATTCTTAGATCAGGATCTTGGTAAAGCATAACAACTTTATCAGCCAAGTCGTTTTCATTATTTGATTGAAATACTACTCCTGCTTCTGTTTCATTTATTATTCTCACAATAGGATCACAGTTCGATGCAATGACCGATTTTTCAAAGATCATATACTGAAACAGTTTGTGCGGAATTGTGTTATCTGTATGAACTGTTTTTAAGTGCGGTATTAAACAAACATCACTCGCTTTAATATATGATGATAATTTTTCATGCGGCTGCCATCCTTCGAATGACACATGATCATCAACATTCAGCTCTTTCGATAATTTCACAAGACTTTCAAAGTTGCTTCCGGCTCCGACAAGAACCAACTTATAATTATCTATCTCTTTAACAATCTTTGGAACAGCTTTCAATGTGCTTTCCAACCCACGATGAACATCAAAGCCACCGACATAAGTAACTGTGAAATTATCTTTGAACTTCTCTACAATACTTTCATCAATTGGTGAAGCTAAAAAGCTTTCTAAATTAACATAGTTAGCAACAACAGAGATTTTATCTCCAGCAATACCAAGAGCTTTGTAACGCTCAACGGCTTCTTCAATTACCGTGATAATGTGATCGGCTTTTTTTGTCCATTCAATTTCACTCTTTTCCCAACGCTTTTTTGAGATCAACATGTTGCCAGGAAATGTATTGGCAAAACGATAGTGATTAAGCGCATGGACAAAGTTTTCG
Source organism: Chlorobiota bacterium (assembly GCA_013151565.1). Taxonomy (GTDB): domain Bacteria; phylum Bacteroidota; class Ignavibacteria; order Ignavibacteriales; family Melioribacteraceae; genus SZUA-22. Next base: position 3,052 of record JAADIB010000023.1, on the reverse strand, counting down.
TGCAGATCAGAAACAACCGGGAGATTAAAGTTTTTATTCGCTTTGAATGCACTATTCAACATCCAAAGATCATGAACATGCAGCACTTCAATTTTATTGTTTGCAATAAATCTTTTTATATGAATAGACCAAAAAACTGGGTAAAGATTAAAGATAGTGTTATTCAACCCAACAAGTTTTTTCTTTATGAATTTTGGAATTGATATTCTGAATATCTTAGCACCATGAAAATTTTCGTGACTTTCTTTTGAACCGAAATTCAAACAGAGAACAAATACGTTATGTCCTGCATTCTGTAAGGAAGTTACTTCATTCTCAACCCGAAGATCACCTGTAAATTCATTATCTAATATCATTCCTATTCGCATTTAAGAAATCCAAATGATTTTTTGGTCAATCTTCATGAATGCTTTTCTTTTTTTTCAACATTAAATATCCTCCGCCTAAAATTAATAGCCAAATTAAGATATCTCCAATCCAGACCGCTGTTAAACTTGCATAATATGTCTGAGGATGAAATTCAAAAGTGAGTTTATGCTTACCGGGATCTACTTCAACTCCACGCATTACATGGTTAACTTGAAGTATTTTCAAGTCTTTATCATCAAGTTTGGCTACCCATCCTTTGGGATAATAAATTTCCGACAGTACAAAAAATTGTGTTGAATCAGTATCAATATTAAATTCCAGACTATTTGGAGTTTGGCTGATCAATTCGATTGAACCGTTCCCGCTGTATGTTTTACTTGCATCTTTGCTTACGATCAATGCCTCAGCAGAGGGATCAAACTCAGTCTCATTCATATATAATACAACATCTTCAGGTGTTGTAAAAGTTTTCATTTTTTTAACAAACCATGCTTTTGGTAATGAGTTTGGATTTAAGTATAATGTTTCTTTTCTTTCATTATCTATAGAGATAGTTTGAATAGTATCTGAATTTATTTGTACCGAGGAAATAACATAACGACCACCCAGCATATTGATCAAATTCCAATTTAACTTATCTGGAGTATTTGCCTTGTAAAGATTGTGTGCAATCACATCTTGAATTACCTGAAGCTTAATTGCACTATACCCGCTTATCAACGGATAAAAATATGCGTAGTGGTTACTAGTGAAATCTTTGCCCAGCACTATTGCACGATTTGCGGGATCAGCTTTTTTCAGTACTTCTGTAATTGGTGTCGGTTTAAATACCGATTCCTCAAGCTTGTCAGGATCATCTAATGAAATCAGCTTATGCGCACGATTAGAAATAGAGAATATTTCCGCAGCGGATAAAACCAAAATAAACACAACAAATAATTCAAGTTTAATCTTTCTGAATAGAAAACCACCGGTTACCGCTGCAGCTAATATTAAAAATATTAGAAGTTTTTGAGTATCTGCAACAAGAAACTCCTGACGGATTTCCTTTATTGCATTCATTGTATTAGCATCGTATCGACTGACTTCGGCAGGTATTGAGTAAGCAAAAGTACTGCTGAAGAGTAATATGCCTATGGCTAAGACTATCGCGCCTCCAAATATTGAAGCTATCCATCTAAGATCTTTTTGTTTATACTCTTGAATGATTCCTTTTAAACCGTAACCAGAAAGGATGAGGATAATTATAAAGGTTATATTTACAAGCATTGCCGGTGCCCGGAACTTAGAGAAATAGGGCAGGTAGTAGAAAAACAACTTATATAATTCCGGTAAGTGTCTGCCAAAACTAAGCAGAAGAGAAAACACGACAAATACGCCAAGCGCAGCAACGAATTTATCCTTTCGATAATACACGACTCCAATTATTGCAAAAAGGAAAAGTATCATACCCATACTTGCATAATTTCCGTTGAATGGTTTGTCACCCCAGTAACCAGGTACCCGCTGTCCTTTTAACTGAGGATATTTATCACCATCATAAATTTCGCCTTGCAAACCTCCGTTAAAACGAGGGATGAAGAAACTCATTATCTCCCTTGGCGAGAAAGACCATTGTGTTGCATATTCAAAACTAACACCACCGCCTTTTTCTGCTGAACTTGCTTCCTGTCCTATCTTTACCGGGTTTCCGCCTCTTGTAGAATATTTTGCATATTCATTCGTTGTGAACAGAGGCTGCGCTGCCGTCATAAATGTTAATATTAATGCAACAGCAAATTTCACGAATAAACTTACCGTCTCTTTATATTTTTTATCAACCAACATTTTTACAGTGGGGTAAATATAGAGCACAAATAAAACGAGTATTCCGTAAAAAACTATCTGGAAGTGATGAGTACGTACCAACCAAGAAAAAGCAAACGCAAAAAGACCTGCACCCAGCCAGCTTTTTTTATCATAGAAATAACTGAAACTTAGGAATAACCATGGGAGCGTCATAATTGCACGAAGCTTGGAATTATGTCCTTCGCCGATCTGTGCTTGCCAGTCAGGTAGTAATATAAAAGCTACGGCAACAATTACAGCAATATACCAAGGTATCTTTTTGTATTTAAGAAAAAAGAACAGACCAACACCTCCAAGAAACAGATACCAAAACACCCAATAAGAAATTAGATTTAAATATTGAATGAGTGAATCGATATGAATTAATTTTGGTGTTAATCTGGAATAAATTGGTTCGCCACCGAAAATAGATGGATTCCACAATACAGTTTCCCCGGTTTCTTTAGCCCATTCAACCCATCTGTGAGTCTGCCCGATCGAACCAAGTAGATCAGAACCAATTGGTCTGACACTGTCAATCATCCATGGTAAGAAATAATATAAAAGAGGGATTAAAATTATTCCAATTGCGATTAGAATTGCTTTTTTCTGAGGAATTTTTTCAAGAACATTTTCTGACACATTATCAGCAGCGCTGATTTTCGATTTTGCTTTTTTTGATTTGCTCATAATATCTTGTCTATTAATATTTAAAATGAAATTTAGTAATTCAATAGTGCATTAACAATATTTTCACCGGCTTTGCCGTCACCGTAATATTCACCTTGTTCGTCAAAAGTATCAACCAATATTTTTTCAAGGATCAAATTTTTATCAGTTCCAACAATAAAGTTCC
>JAADIB010000250.1 GCA_013151565.1 Chlorobiota bacterium | reverse complement strand
GATATACTCGGATTAAAATGTTACGCAATTGAAGAGGTGAAAGACCAGAAAGTTAAAACAGCATTCTTCAAAATCGGGCAGACAAAAATTGAACTTTTAGAATCCACAGACCCGGATGGTCCAATTGGAAAATATATTGAAAAGAAGGGGGAAGGAGTTCACCATATCGCATTTCATGTGAACGGAATTTCTAACGCTTTAAAAGAAGTAAGTAACAAAGGTATTAAACTTATTGATACAAAACCAAGAAGAGGTGCGGAAGGATTGGACATTGCCTTCCTACATCCAAAATCAACGGGTGGTGTATTAACAGAATTGTGTGAAGGTAATAATTAGAACTTGACCTCTCTTTCTTGATTGTCCTTTGAAAACAAGGTAATCATGGTGTTCAAGTATAAAAAGAAAAGGAGTTTAAATGGCAGTTGAAGATAAAATAAAAGAGCTTATGAGCAAGCGCGAGCAAGCTCGTCTTGGCGGCGGCGAGAAAAGAATTGATGCCCAACATAAGAAGGGTAAATATACAGCACGTGAACGAATCGAACTTCTTCTGGATGACGGAAGCTTTGAAGAATTTGATATGTTTGTCTCTCACCGTACAGTTGATTTCGGTCTTGATAAGCAAACATATCTTTCCGACGGAGTTGTTACAGGTTACGGTACAATTGACGGGCGCTTGGTTTATGTCTTCTCGCAGGACTTCACTGTCTTCGGTGGGTCTTTATCCGAGATGTATGCACAGAAGATTGTAAAAGTGATGGATAAAGCTATGAAGATCGGAGCGCCGATAATCGGGATAAATGACAGCGGAGGTGCAAGGATACAAGAAGGTGTAAAAAGTTTAGGAGGATACGCCGATATATTCCAGAAGAATATTTTAGCTTCCGGTGTAATCCCGCAAATATCGGCAGTGTTTGGTCCATGTGCCGGTGGCGCTGTTTACTCGCCGGCTTTAACTGATTTTACCTTAATGACAAAAGGTACTAGTTATATGTTTGTTACCGGTCCAAAGGTTGTGAAAACTGTAACCGGGGAAGAAGTTACAACCGAAGAATTAGGCGGCGCCCAAGTTCATGCTACTAAATCAGGTATTACCCATTTTGTAACTGAAGATGAAGACGAAGGTCTTATGCTGATAAGAAAATTGATAAGTTATCTTCCTCAAAATAATATGGAAGATCCTCCGCAGAAGATTTGCAGCGACCCGATCGATAGATTGGATGATGAATTAAATTATATCATCCCTGATAATCCGAATAAACCGTATGATGTAAAAGACATAATTGCATCAGTAGTCGATAACGGTGAGTTCCTAGAAGTACAAAGACAGTTTGCCCCAAATATAGTAATTGGTTTTACAACGTTTAATGGTAATTCAGTTGGTATTGTAGCTAATCAGCCGAATTACCTCGCCGGCGTACTTGATATCAATGCTTCCCGTAAAGCTGCTCGATTTGTTCGCTTCTGCGATGCTTTCAATATCCCCATAGTAACTTTAGTTGATGTTCCGGGGTTCTTGCCGGGCACTACTCAGGAATACGGGGGCATAATTATTCATGGCGCTAAACTTCTGTTTGCTTATGGCGAGGCTACAGTTCCGAAAATTACAATTATTCTCCGTAAAGCTTACGGCGGTGCTTACGATGTGATGAGTTCCAAACATTTACGTGGTGACATAAATTATGCATGGCCTGGTTCTGAGATTGCCGTGATGGGACCTAAGGGTGCAATTGAAGTTCTGTACGCACACGAATTGAAATCATTTTCCGATGAAGAAGAAAAAGCGAAATTCATCAGTGAAAAAGAAGAGGAATATAAAGCTAAGTTTGCAAATCCTTACGTCGCAGCAAAATATGGATATATTGATGATGTAATAGAGCCGCGTAATACCAGGTTCAGAATAATCAGAGCGCTGCAGATGCTGGCAACTAAAAAGGATGTTAATCCGCCTAAGAAACATTCAAATTTACCATTGTAAAGAGGGGAAGATGTTCGATCAATTTAGTTTTTCAAATATTGTAGAAAACGATGGAATTCTTATTACAGTTGTAGGATATGTAATTGTCTTTGCTGCTCTTCTTTTCCTTTATGTGTTTATAGCAAATTTCCAAAAGATATTATTATTCCAACAGCGTAAAAAACTGAAAGACAAAGGGCATAGAGCTGCAGATGTAGATGACCTTTCTATTTCCGGTGAAACCAGTGCAGCCATTGCTATGGCGCTTTACATGGAATTTGAGGAAGCGCATGATCTTGAAAGTACAGTTTTAACAATTAAAAGAGTCCAACGACCTTATTCCCCTTGGAGCTCAAAGCTCTATGGATTAAGAGAATATCCCAAAAGATAGGTGAAGAAATGAAAAAGTTTAAATTCAATATAAGAGGAAATGACTACAATGTAGAAATCCTGAATCTCGAAGACAACATTGCCGAAGTTGAGGTGAATGGATCTGTTTATCAAGTGGAAATTGAAAGACATATAAAAGAAACAAAAACTCCTAAACTTCTTAGACCACAGATCATTCATTCAGGCGGATCAGATACTTCAAAGACAAGTAAACCAGGCGAAAAGAAAGGCGTTGGAAATGTTAAAGCGCCGCTGCCCGGAACAATTTTAGAGATTAAAGTAAGCGTTGGCGATACAGTTAAGGTCGGTGATGTACTGCTTATAATGGAAGCAATGAAAATGGAGAACAATATCAAATCCGATAAAAGCGGAAAGATAAAAGAGATAAAAGTAAATAACGATGATTCGGTTTTGGAAGGTGATGTTCTAGTTGAGATAGGAGAGTAATTTATGGGTGGCATAGATCAGTTTATTCATTTTACCGGATTTGCAAATATGACTTGGGGGCATCTCATTATGCTCGCAGTCGGTTTGTTCTTTATCTTCTTGGCAATAAAAAAAAATTATGAACCTCTTCTGCTTGTCCCTATTGGGTTTGGAATACTTTTAGGTAATATTCCATTCATGGAAAATGTTGGTTTGCAGATCGGGATATATGAAGATGGAAGTGTACTTAACTATCTTTACTTCGGAGTTCTGAAAGGAATTTACCCGCCTTTGATTTTCCTTGGCATCGGTGCAATGACAGACTTTTCTGCTCTCATTTCAAATCCAAAATTAATGCTTTTAGGAGCTGCCGCACAAGTTGGAATATTTTTGACATTTTTGGTTGCATTAGCATTGGGCTTTACGGTCGATCAATCTGCTGCAATTGGAATTATCGGCGGTGCCGATGGTCCGACGGCTATCTTTCTGTCGTCAAAGCTTGCACCCGAACTTTTAGGAGCGATCGCTATTGCGGCATATTCGTATATGGCATTAGTGCCGGTTATTCAGCCCCCGATAATAAAATTGCTTACATCGGAAGAAGAGCGCAAAATAAAAATGAAACCTCCGAGAGCTGTGACAAAACTGGAGAAAATGCTTTTCCCCATTGTTGGACTTCTACTCACAACATTTATTTCTCCCGGTGCCTTACCATTATTGGGGATGTTATTCTTTGGAAATTTATTAAAGGAATCCGGTGTTACAAAAAGACTTGCCGATACAGCTAGCAAACCTCTTATTGATATAGTAACAATATTATTAGGCTTAACAGTTGGTGCGTCAACACAAGCTACTACATTTCTTACAAGTGAATCGATCCTTATTTTTGTACTTGGTGCTGTATCTTTTATGATCGCTACTGCGGGTGGAGTTCTGTTTGCAAAATTTATGAATCTGTTTCTGAAAGAGGGCGATAAACTAAATCCAATGATTGGTGCAGCCGGAGTTTCTGCCGTGCCTGATAGCGCGCGTGTTGTGCATAGCATGGGTCTAAAAGAAGATCCGTCGAACTATTTATTGATGCATGCAATGGCGCCAAACGTTTCCGGCGTAATAGGTTCAGCCGTTGCAGCCGGTATTTTAATGGGATTTTTACTGAAAGTTCTTTAGTCTAAATACTACATTTATTCCTATGAGTAAAGAGGGCTTTACGAATACCAAATGATGTAATTTGGTTGAGCTAAATTAATACATTGAATCTTATAAAAAAAATATCCATCTTATAATTAGATATATTATTTAAATCATTAAAGTTTTCCTAAATGCGATGAGGTAGCATGAAATTTATATTATTTTTTGTAGTTGTATTCTTCTCTATTAATGGCGCAGTAATTTCACAAGATTATCAGAATCAATGTTCTAAATCGAAAATCCTTCACTATCAAAAGTTCTTTAAAGCAGATCAGGTACAATACCCAGGTGATGAAACAATCGATGTTACATATTACAAGCTGGATGTTGCTTTGGATTATCCTAAAAGACTTATTGATGGAAAAATAACTGTCTCAGCAAAAAGTGTTGTGGCAGGTCTGGACACATTTTTTCTCGATTTGCAAAATGCATTAACAACAGATTCGATAAAGCTCAGCAATACAATATTAAATTTCACGCATTCCAATAATATCATTACTATAACACTCGACAAAAATTATTCTGTTGGTGAAGAGTTCAGCGTAGATGTTTATTATCATGGTACTCCGGGTAGTTCGGGATTCGGTAGTTTTGAATTCACTACACATTCCGGTGAACCGGTAATCTGGACTTTGAGTGAACCTTATGGCGCTAGCGATTGGTGGCCTTGCAAAGATACTCCTGCTGATAAAGCTGATTCTGCCGACATATGGATCACAGTTGATAAATCAATGATACCGGTTTCAAACGGAACTTTAATCGATACTGTCGATAACGATAGTACTCATACATATAAATGGCATAGTCAATATCCGATTGCACAATATTTAATTTCATTGGCGATAACAAATTATAAACTTTATACAAATGAATATGTAGTTGGTAGTGATACAATGAAACTGTACCATTATAATTATCCTGAAAATGCAACAAGCTATAGACTTGGGCAACTTGATAAAACTATAAATATGTTGAAAGTTTTTGCCGAGAAATTTGGTCCTTATCCGTTCTTTGCTGAAAAATATGGACATGCAGAATTTAGCTGGGGTGGTGCAATGGAACATCAAACATGTACATCAATTGGGTATTATGGTACAGATATAATTGCACATGAATTAGCCCACCAATGGTTTGGGGATAAAATAACTTGTAAGGACTGGCATCACATCTGGCTGAATGAGGGGTTTGCAACATATTCTGAAGCTGTTTATACAGAATCCAAATTTGGTACAATTGGATATGAAAATTCGATAGAAAGTGAAATGAGTCGTGCGAAAAATGCTTATGGCTCCCTCTGGGTGCAGAATATAAAATCTGTAAATGAAATATTTAATAGTAACAGAAGTTATTCGAAAGGTGCAGTGGTTCTCCATATGTTGCGTGGAATTTTAGGTACCGAAATGTTTTTTGATGTTCTTAGAGCTTATGCTGCCGACCCGGCATTAGCTTACGGAGTAGCAGTAACAGAAGATTTTCAGAGAGTTGCCGAATCAGTTTCGGGACTGAACTTGAATTACTTTTTCAAAGAATGGGTTTATGGCGTAAATTATCCTAAATATACAATTGACTGGGGATATGAAGCAGAAACAGACGGTCGATATTCTATTACATTAAGTATTGACCAGGTAAAAAATGCGGAACCGAGTTTTTTCACTATGCCGATTAATATTAGATTTAAAACAAATTCTGGAGATACAACCGTTACACTTTTTAACGATCAACAGAATCAATTGTTCGAATTTACCATTGCTGATATGCCTCTTACGATGACTTTTGATCCTGATAACTGGATTTTGAAAGATGTTTCAAGTATTACTAAAACTGATAAAGAAGAGGTTACTCCTTATCACTATAATCTTGAACAGAATTATCCAAATCCCTTTAATCCGAGTACGACGATATCTTATGAATTGCCTAGACTGACTGAAGTTAGTTTAAAGATATATGATATTTTAGGAAATGAAGTAGCAACTTTAATAGACGGTAAAAAACAAACTGCCGGTTATCATTCTGTTCAGTTTAATGCATTTAATAACGGTAATGATCTTAGTTCAGGTGTTTATTTATATAAATTAATTGCCGGGGATTTTATTAAAATTAGGAAGATGATGTTGCTCAAATAGTAAAGAGAAATTTAAGAAGATATGACATCTAAAAAGTTAAGAAATTTAACAAGAGTTAAAATACTTAACTAAATATTATCTAAAAAGTTTCCTAATAATTCAAAAAACAAAAAAAAGACTGGCATAGCTTTTGTCTTCATCCTATCTTTACAATAATTAGGAGTTTAATAATGAAAAAAGTAAGTATTTTATTAACAATTTTTATAGCATTTGCTATTTCATTTTGGGGTTGTGAAAACAATAAAATGCCAGTTGAGAATGAAAATAATTTTTCAAACTCAGAACTAAATAAAATGCACAATAAAGTACAAAGTGTAGTTTTATATTTAGATGCAATTTCTGTTAATAAAGGGAGCAGTAATGATCCAATAAATATTGAAGTATATAAACTTAAAGAAAACTGGGATGAGACTTTTGTAACATGGCTTAAGAGAACTTCTAGTGAAACATGGTACAAACCTGGTGGATGGTATTTTGAGCCAAATGATCCAAGTTTTATTCCTAAAGCAACTATAAATAGTACAGGACCTGTAGAAGTTAATATTACATCTTTATGGTCTGATGGAGCTCCTCTTAATGGTATAATAATTAAAGTTGATAAACCATTTGGCGAGTCAATGAGATATGTTGTATTTGCAAGTAGGGAAAATACAGGAAGAACAGCTCCTCAAGTGAAAATAACTTATAAGGATGCTAGCACAAAAACATTACCAGTTATTGCAGATTCATATATATGGGATGGTGATGAAAGCCCAAATGGTGCAAACGTTTCAACAAATGATAGGTATCCTTATCTATATGCTGGGATTTATTCATCAAGAGAAAAAAGAAGTGTCCTCGCTTTTTCCTATGGCTGTACTTATACTCAAGGTTATTGGAAGACTCACGCCAAAGGGCGAAAATATGATAACACTTGGGATTTACTTAGTGATGGGCCTAATACAAAGTTTTTCAATAGTGCTAAGTCATATATTAAAGTTCTTTGGACACATCCAAGAAGAGGTAATGCTTATTATATATTAGCTCATCAGTATATAGCGGCAGAATTAAATCAATTAAATAGTGCATCTATTCCAACTGAAGTTAAAACTGCATTTGATAGAGCTAAAGAGTTATTCAGTGCAAGTGCAAGTGACACCATTGGAAATACCGATAGACAAGAATGGATTGATTTAACCCAAATTCTTGATGATTATAACAACGGTCTATTAGGTCCAGGCCATTGTGATGATTGTAAAGGACATAAAAAGAATAAGAAAGAGTATAAAAAAGATAAGAAATATAAAAAATGGAGACATAAACCATAATAAGATTTCTTTTCCTATTCTCAATTA
>JAADIB010000223.1 GCA_013151565.1 Chlorobiota bacterium | reverse complement strand
AAAAATCTTACTCTTAAACTTAATATTTGGTAAGCACAAAATCACACAAATGTAGAATTGAAAAGCTCAACTTTTAATTAATTTTGCTTCTTGTTAAGTTTATTAAATGCTCATTCCATTTAAATATTTAATAATGCCTTAAAAAGTTGGGCTTTTTTGAGACTCTTAAAATTCATATTTAAGAAATTACAGTCCCTTCGCCGTTGAGCGCTTTTGTAATAGGTTTTTCTATTCTACCATCACAAATGTAAACAGTTGTATTGCCGGTTTCAAATAATTTTATCAGTGCTTTCATTTTTCTTTTCATTCTGCCATCAACTTGTGCCTCTCGTCTTTCCAGTTCATCTTTTGAAATTGATTTAACAACAGAATTCGGATCATTTGCATCATCCAAGAAACCGGGTGCTTCTATTAGCTGAATTACTTTTTCAGCTTCAAGTGAATTTTTAAGTAATGCCACAATGTCATCGTTTTCGGAACTAATTGCAAAATTATTTTCATCAATGATCGGAACGGTCAAAATGGGAACATATCCATTACTGATAAGTAGTTTTAATAGATCAACATTTATGTTCTTAGGTTTTCCTGAGAAGTCGCGGACAATTCTCAGTTTCCCATTCTCTTTAACACGAATCCCTTTATTCCTTTTTCCTTCGATCACTTTACCGTCAACACCGGTCAGACCAACGGCATTGATCCCAGTTTGCTGACACATTTCAACAATTCGCTTATTTCTCAAACCGGCATAGGTCATCATCATTATATCAAGTGCTTCTTCGTCACTGAATACAGATGAATATCCAGATGCTGAAACAAGCACTTGTTTTTCATAGCCGAGTTTCTTTGCCACTTCGTCACGTAAAGCATTTGCCCCGTGAACAATTATGAAATCATCATTAAGATTTCGCAAATCGGAAATGATGGCTTGCAAATTAAGACTTGCGCCGCCGCCAATTTTTATTATTGTCATTTGAAAACTCCATTTGAATTATTTGCAATTTTATTCCACTCCGATTCGTCGGGATAAACTTCTGAGCAGATTACGAGTTCATCAGCACTGTGTTTATAATGCATCTGAAAGTATTCCGGATCTTCGTTGAATAGGGAAGAGTAATGAACTTTATTTTTTTCTGCAATGATAATGTTCATTGCTCTGAGATAGCTTGTACGTTTGTTAATTATCTCAACACCTTTTGGGAGTGCATACTTCATTCCCTTCTCATCAAACCGCTTTATAAAGTTGAATATCTTTTCCGCGCCGATTCTTCCATTGGCTTTTATTTTTACACCACGCAATTCACCATTGAAGATGAACACATATTTATCATCATGGAAAGGCATGTTGTTTTCAACAGCAATGTCCTTATCCTCAAACGCACTGCGGGCATGTGCGATAAGTCTATTGGAAGTTCCAAACTGTTCAAGATCATCTTCCCAGATCGGTTTAATGTTTTTATAATGAACCCACTCATTATTTTTCAAATAACTACAGCCCCATCCGTGACCTTGATATTCCATGCTGTTCTTAGCTATCGATGCAAACTTGGAAAGATGTTCACCGATACTAAACTTCTGCTTTTTATTTTGGACAAATAATAATCTGCACATAGCAACCTCCGTTAAATTGGATGAAGACCAGGAAATTCAAGTCCGGTAGTTTCATCAAGTCCATACATAATATTGAACGCTTGCAGCGCTTGTCCCGCAGCGCCTTTCATCAAATTATCAATAGCGCTGATCACTACTAGTCTGTTAGAGTGCGGATCCTTTTCAAAACCAATATCGCAGTAGTTTGTACCAATACAGAGTTTCGGTTCGGGATAACGGTAATTGCCTTCCTTCTCCTTTATAATTCTGATGAATGGCTCATTGCCGTATGCTTGTCTATAAAGCTTCCAAACATCTTTTTCAGCCAAATCCTCTTTTAGAAAAACATGGCTGGTTGCCATTGTTCCTCTAATCATATCAACGGAAGTAGCGGAGAAATGTATTTGGATCTTTTCACCGAAAGAAAGTTCTTGGATGATCTCGGCAGCGTGTCTATGTGCAGTCGGTTTGTACGAACGCATAGCTCCGCTACGCTCCGGATGATGAGTAGCAAAAGAAGCTTTCTTGCCGCCTTCACTTGAACCAACTTTCACTTCAACAACTGTTCTATCAATTTCTACCAAACCGTTTTTGTAAAGAGGATAAAGTCCAAGAATAGTTGTAGTTGCATTGCATCCGGCGCTAGAAACAAACTTCGCACTTTTCATTTCTTCACGATGAAGTTCAGGAATTCCATAAACAAAATTATTCAGCATATCCGGTTTAAGATGAGGCTGCTTGTACCACTTCTCAAATTCCGCAACATCATTCAGCCTGAAATCACCGCTGAGATCAATTATTTTGTCTGCAAGTTTTTGGTATTCATTTATCTTCTTCATCGATTCCCCATGCGGAGTGCAGAGGAAAAGTGTATCCACTTTTTCAAGCTCATCAACGCTGCAGAACTTTAATGAAGTAGCTTTGCGCAAATTCGGATGAGCTTTGTATGCAAACTTTCCATAATAAGAACTTGACGTTATCTGCTTTATATCAATGTTTGGATGGAACAATAAAAGTCTTAATAATTCGCCGCCGGTATAACCGGATGCGCCGATTATCGATACTGAAATTCTTCCCATTTTAATTTCCTCCTCCGACTTGCAGAACATGATTGACCACATGTTCCGGTATGTTTACACCGGTTGTTGTAATACTGTTTTTAAATTCCATTGTATAATTTACTTCATTAACCATTAATTCACTGTCTTCCGCTTCAAAAAGATCGATTGCAACAATTCCGCCGCCGACTGCTTTAGCAGCGGCAACCGATAGATTTGCGATCTCTTCGGTTACCTCGCACTTTGTTGCTATTGCTCCTTTTGCTGTATTGGTTATCCAATGATCTGAACCGCGATAGATAGCAGCGATACATGTATTCCCAACAACAAAACTTCGAATGTCTCTACTTTCTTTTTTCTCAACATACTTCTGAATATAAAAAATAGAATGGTGATAAGTGCCGAGCACGGTTTTATGCTCAAGTATTGACTCGGCTGCGTCTCTATCATTTATCTTGGAAAGCAATCTTCCCCAAGAACCTACTGCGGGTTTAAGTACTACAGGATAACCCATTTCCTCAATTGCCTCTAATGCAGAAGTTTCCGTGAAGGCTATTTTTATATCCGGCTGCGGGATGTTATTATCCTGCAGAGCAGCAGAGGTCAGCAGCTTATCACCGCAAACAGATGCAACATGGAATGAATTTACACACTTTATACCGGCGCTTTCATAGAGACGGAGCGCATGTAAAGCCCGCGAGTGATTTATAGAGCGCTCAATTACTACATCAAAATTAAATTGATCATGTTTAAGGTCGAACTTCAACTTTCGATCATCGATCATTATTAATTCAACGTTCTTACGTTTGCTGAATTCCTCTAGCAATAGTTTTTCATCCTTTCTAATCAATGAATGCAAAAATCCGACTTTCATGGTTTTCTCCTTGGTTTAGTTCTTTTAGTTATTAGGTTATTTAAATGTAAAAATAGGCGATAAGAAAAAGACTAATATGTTACTTAGACTTCTGCTTATGCTTGTAGTTCTGTTTTATGAAGTGAACAATATGAGGAAGTTCAGTCAGTTCAACTATTTTTCCCTTTTGTCCGATGCTTTTTACTTCAGCCAGTACTTCAAGCTGAAGTTCTTCAGTGAGATCCTTTTCACCAATAATTTTTAGAGCAAACTTTAATGATGCAATACCCGACATATGATCGAGTGCGAAATGAGTTTCTTTCCCAACAAGCTGCGGGCTTAAACTCTCATAATGTGTTGGATTGATTGCCGCAGCATGTGTGTGTACGCCGGCACAATGAGTAAATGCATGTTTCCCAACGATAGGGTAGTTGCGTGGAATCGGCACTCCGGAATGGGCGCTTACAAAATGATAAAGTTCGTCAAGTTTTTCCAAGTTCCAATTGTTCATTCCAAAATCGGCGGATAGAACGATCAGAAGTTGAGCAAGATCAACAATACCAGCACGTTCACCAAGTCCTAGAACAGATGCATCAATTATTTCAGCGCCGGCACGGTAAGCATCCAAAGCATTGGCTAGAGCTAGACCTCTATCATTATGACAATGAACTGCAATCTTAGGATGCAGATCGCGGGAATTCAATTCGTTTTTTAGTTTTGAGATGTAATCAAACATACTTCTGTCTGTGCCGGGAATCATATAGCCGGTTGTATCAGCAACACTGATCACATCGGCTCCTGCTTTAACAGCGGCAGCTGAAGCTTCAACGACGTTATTGAATTCCGTGCGGACAGTATCTTCAGGCGTATAGCGAATTATTATATTAGGATTAACACTTTTGGCAAACTTGATCACTTCAGTAATCTGCTGAATCGCTTCATCCAGCTCTTTATTGAAAACGGTATTCAATCTATCGTCGGAAACACAGTAAAAGATACCGATAAAATCAACGCCGCATTGAAGGGCGAGTTCAACATCGCTGCGAAGTGAACGCGCATGTGCGCCTATGGTTGCATTGAAACCGCTGTGAGCGATTATCTGCACAGAGTCATGTATTTCCTGCGTAACCGCAGGATGTCCGGTCTCAATAATATTTATACCGATATCATCAAGCATCTTTGCAATTGCCAGCTTGATGTGCCTATCGAAATAAACACCTGGTGTCTGTTCGCCTTCACGTAATGTTGAATCAAGAATTTGTAACAAATTTATTCTCCCCAGTCCTCTTCCTCTTGAGGAGCTTCTTCAACTTTGAAAGGATCGAGACTGGTTACTTCTAACTCTGTTCCGCAGTCAGCACATTCAAGTAATTCACCAACTACGGTGTCAGCGGCTTTTTCTATCTCCGCTCCACAAATAGGACATTCTGTCATAGTTGTTTTCCTTTTATAAAATAAATAAATTGCTGCGAAATTAAGAATTCGAAATGTTAAATCCAAGGCAATATTTTCACTCTTCTTAAAAAAATCCTTAAAAATGAATATTTATTCAATTGAAACTACTTATCAATTCATTTAAGTTTACTATGTTAAATAAAATTATTGTGGAGGACAATTATGGACTACAGAATTGAAACAGACTCGATGGGAGAGGTTAAAGTCCCATCAAACAAGTATTATGGAGCACAGACAGCGCGTTCATTAATGAATTTCAAAATTGGAGGGGAGAGATTCCCACGTGAATTGATCAGAGCTTTAGGCGTATTAAAAAAAGCAGCGGCACAGACGAATAATGAACTCGGAATGCTCCCCGATGACAAAGCCGAACTGATAATCAAAGCTGCTGATGAAGTGATTGAAGGAAAATTAGATGATCATTTTCCGCTTGTTGTATGGCAGACTGGCAGCGGTACACAAACCAATATGAATTCAAATGAAGTGATCTCAAACCGAGCAATTGAAATGGCAGGCGGTGAGATGGGCAGTAAAAAACCGATCCATCCGAATGATGATGTAAACAAAGCTCAATCATCCAACGATACTTTCCCGACGGCAATGCACATTGCGGCAGTTGAAGAAGTCCATCGCAGACTAATTCCTATGCTGACTAAACTTAGAGACGCACTTGCTGAAAAATCTGAAGAGTTTAAGGACATTATTAAAATCGGTAGAACCCACTTGATGGATGCAACTCCGTTAACATTGGGACAAGAATTTTCCGGTTACGTTCAGCAGCTCACTAATGGATTAGATAGAATTAACGGGGCGTTACCGCGTTTATCACAATTAGCGCTTGGCGGAACAGCAGTCGGTACCGGATTAAATACGCACAAAGATTTTGCAGTATTGGCTGCAAAGAAAATTTCAGAAATTACCGGTCAAAAATTTGAATCCGCTCCGAATAAGTTCGAAGCATTAGCAGCTCATGATGCAATTGTTGAATTCAGCGGTGTTCTTAAAACCATTGCGGCGTCACTTCATAAAATTGCAAATGATATCCGCTGGATGGGTTCCGGTCCCCGAAGCGGGCTTGGTGAATTAGCGCTACCTGCAAACGAGCCTGGAAGTTCAATAATGCCTGGCAAAGTTAATCCGACCCAAGCGGAAGCGATAACAATGGTATGCGCTCAGGTTATGGGCAACGATGTTACAATTAATTTTGCCGGAGCCAGCGGCAACTTTGAGCTTAATGTTTATAAACCGGTAATGATCTTCAATCTGTTACAGTCAATAAGATTAATTGCAGATGCATCTGAGAGCTTCACTGATCATATGGTTGTTGGAATCAAACCGAATAAAGATAGAATTGATCATTTACTGCGTCAATCGCTAATGCTGGTAACTGCGCTGAATCCTCACATAGGTTATGACAATGCTGCAAAGGTTGCTAAGAAAGCCTTTAACGATAACACAACATTGAAAGAAGCTGCTGTTGAACTAGGATTACTTACAGCGGAAGAGTTTGATGAAAAAGTAAGACCGGAAGAAATGATCGGTCCGAAAGGATAAGTTTTTTCTTCATAACGTAAAATTAAAACGGGCTGAATATTTATTCACCCGTTTTTTTTATGAACATGTAATTGTTTATTTTTGCAGATGCAATTTTAAAATTTATTTTTTCTTCATTAAAGTAACATAGGCATATGTTGCTCGATAAAGTTTAAGGTTCTGATAGGTATGGAAAATTTTCCCGGGATAGTTTCACTTTTCTTAGTATGTCTTGAGTTAGTATTTTTGATCAATCTCATAATCTTTGCTGAGAAGAATAAAGTAAACAAAAAAATATTCTGGCTTATCGGATTGCTGTTAGGGTATCAATCATTTGAATTTGTGATCTGTTATTTTGGAATTGAATCGAACCTTGTTGTTTATCTTGCATTTGTAGTTATCTCATTCCTCCCGCCGTTACTGCTTAATCTGGTAATAACTATTCGCAAAGGGAGCGCATTATTGGGGAAAGTCATATTCGTTCCTATAATATTGCTGTTATTGTATTTCACTTTTATTATCCCGGAGTTTGTGGTTACCCGCTGCACAGTATTATTTGCAGCTTATGATATACCGCTTCCTGATCTTTACGGATTTCTATACTATTCACCTGTTCTAATCTCCATCATTCTCTTAACCAAGATGATCATGAATTATGAGTATAAAGATCAGAAAACAAATTTAATTATTCTCAATACGGGGATGGTTTTGACATTTATTCCTACATGGCTTATAATTCTTTTATTCCCGAGTCTAATTGAATTTGTAGAAAGTTTTCTCTGTAAGTCAGCTGCCATCATGGCTTTAACCTTAACAGTGTATGCGATGAGAAATAAACTGGAGAAGAAAAATGAACAATGAAATATCGGAAACAATTTTGAATATTGATCATCGAAAATAATAAGGTTGTACGTTTTAAAGTAAAAGCATATGAAAGTGATGAAGGGGATAATGAAAAGATCAAGTTTCTTAAATCGCGTGTAAAGTCAGACTACAACGCTGCATATGTATTTGATGCACAGCAGAATGAAAAGGGTGAGTTCATGGCATATAAGAGTTTTGCAAAACTTGAAAAGAGGGGAATGCAGTTTCAGTTATTCGAAGATATATTTTCTAAATTCAATGTACCTGAAAATCCGTTGATCTGTGTTACTCCGGTTGTTGATGGCGAAATATTAGAAAGCAAATAATGGTAAATACCAAATATCAAATTAGAAAAACAAATGATTATCAATGAACAGAAACAGAAATTAAAAACACAAATAAATTGTTTGAATATTAAAAATTTGAATCTTGTAAGTGAAGATTAATAATATGATACAACTTTTTAGAATAAAGAATTGAATGATGAAAAATCAATAAATAACCTTGAGGACTTAAATGAAAGAACAAACTATTGAACAGTTATCGATTAATACTATTAGACTTTTAGCCGTTGACGCTATACAAAAAGCAAACTCGGGACATCCTGGAATGCCGATGGGAGTGGCGCCGATTGCATATCTGCTTTACAATCATGAAGCATAATCCTAAAAATCCGAAATGGTTAAATCGTGATAGATTCGTTCTCTCGGGCGGGCACGGAAGTATGCTTCTTTACAGCATTCTGCATTTATCAGGATATGATATATCAATGGATGATATCAAGAGTTTCAGGCAGTGGAACAGTATTACTCCAGGGCATCCGGAATACGGGTTAACTGCCGGAGTTGAAACAACTACCGGACCGTTGGGACAAGGCTTTACTAACGCAATCGGGATGGCTGTGGCTCAAAAACATTTGGCTGCGTTGTTCAATAAAGATGATTATAAACTGCTCGATCATTACATCTATGCTGAAGCAGGCGACGGCGACCTTATGGAGGGTATATCACACGAAGCCGCTTCATTTGCCGGACATAACAAACTTGGTAATGTTATTGTATTTTATGATGATAATAAGATAACGATTGACGGCAACATTTCACTTTCTAACTCTGACGATGCGGCGAAAAGATTTGAAGCATACCATTGGCATGTGCAGATAGTTGATGATGGGAATGATCTTGCAAAACTCGAAGAAGCTGTAAGCAATGCGAAGGCAGTAACAGATAAGCCTTCGATAATTATTACCAAAACAATCATTGGTTACGGAAGTCCAAATAAGAAAGGCACATCGGGAATTCACGGAGCTCCGCTTGGTGATGAAGAAGTTAAACTCACCAAACAAAATTTAGGTTTTCCTGATGATAAGTTTTTCTTTATCCCCGATGAAGTGTATGAACACTTTTCTGAACTTATTGATTCCGGGAAACAGCTTGAGGAAGAATGGAATAAAATGTTTGAGGAATATTCAGCCAAGTATCCTGAAGATGCAGAACGATTCAAGAAAGTAATGAGCGGAGATTTCGGCGATAGTTGGAAAGAAGCATTGCCTAAGTTCGAGAACTATGGAGAAAAAATGGCAACCCGAAAATCCTCATACGCTGTTCTTAATGCAATTGCACCGGAATTACCGACACTTTTCGGCGGCTCGGCAGACCTCACTCCATCGAACAACACCGACATTAAAGGCGGGAAAGACTTTACGCCTGAAACTCCCGAAGGCGGATATATCCGTTATGGAATTAGGGAGCATGCTATGGCAGGTATAATGAACGGTATGGCAATATATAACGGTGTGATACCTTACGGTGGAACATTCATGGTATTCTCGGATTACTTACGACCGGCGCTCAGAATTGCTGCGATCTCAAAGATCAGCCCGATTTATGTATTTACTCATGACAGTATTGGTCTTGGCGAAGACGGTCCAACACATCAACCGGTTGAGCAGGCTGCAGCGCTTCGTTCTATTCCTGGTTTTGTTTACATCCGTCCGGCTGATGCTAATGAAACATCTGAAGCTTGGAAACTAGCTCTCGAACATAAAGGCGGTCCGGTTGGTATAGCATTAACAAGGCAGAACCTTACGATTCTCGATAGAAATAAATATGCATCCGTTGAGAATGTAAAGTTCGGCGCTTATGTTATTAAAGATTCTGACGGCACACCTGATCTTATCCTTTTAGCCAGCGGCTCGGAAGTTGAGATAGCAATTAACGCTGCCGAGGAATTGGACTCGCTTGGCATTAAAACAAGAGTTGTGAATTTCGTAAGCTGGGAAATATTCGATATGCAGAATGATGAATACAAAAATTCTGTTCTGCCGAAGGAAGTAAAATCCCGTATCTCGATCGAAGCTGCCATCAAAATGGGATGGGAAAAATATGTCGGTCTTGATGGTGATTTTGTCAGTCTTGAAACTTACGGAGCCTCTGCGCCTTACCAAACCCTATTCGAAAAATACGGATTTACTGTTGAGAATATTGTAGAAAAAGGTAAGAAACTTGTAGAGAGGAACTCATAGTAAATAGATTATTGCCACTGCTTAAAGCGGTGGCAGATAATTTTAGTAGTATGAAAGTATCCTTTTTTAATGTCACAAAATGTGACTTCAAGATTAATAATAGTTAAATTTCACAAATTGTAGAATCAAATTATTTAAGAGAAATGAAAGATTCTAAAAACAAAATAGTTGTTTACGATTCATCTACAATTCAAGAAAAGATTTTTACCATTCGTGGAGTTCAGATAATGCTCGATAGAGATTTAGCGGAACTATACGGAGTTAAAGCAATCAGATTAAGAGAACAAGTTAAAAGAAATAAAAATAGATTTCCTGATGATTTTATGTTTCAACTTAATAACAACGAAGTTAATTACATGGTATCGCAAAGTGCGATACCTTCCAAACAACACCTAGGCGGTCATTTACCATATGTTTTTACGGAACAAGGTGTTTCGATGTTATCATCTGTATTGAAAACCCCCGTTGCAGTTGAGGTTAGCATCTTAGTTGTAAGAGCCTTTGTTGGAATGCGTAAATTTATCCTAAACAATGCCTCAATTTTTCAACGACTTGAGAAAGTGGAACTTAAACAAATTGAAGCTGATAAAAAATTTGAACAGATTTTTACTGCAATGCAAAACAAAGATTTGGAACCGAAGCAGGGAATATTTTACGACGGACAAATTTTTGACGCTCACAAATTTGTTTCCGGTCTTGTGCGAAAAGCAAAAAAAACAATTCTGCTGATCGATAATTACGTTGACGAAACCGTATTGGATTTGTTTACCAGAAAGAGAAAGAACGTTGTGGTTACAATTTTAACCAAAAGACTTACAAGGGCATTATTCCTTGACACAAAAAAGTTTAATGAGCAATATCCTTCTCTTGAAATTAAAATATTTAATAAAGCACACGACCGTTTTTTAATTCTTGACGATAAAGACATTTATCACTTTGGAGCTTCATAGAAAGATTTGGGTAAAAAGTGGTTCGCTTTTTCTAAAATAGATAAATCAGCCTTTAAACTTTTAGAGCATATCAAAACAAAAACATATACTTAATTGCCACAAACCCACCTATAAGCAGAACTGTAAAAGCAATTGCAAGCCAGTTAAAATATTTGTCAATAAATTTTGTTATAGGATCGCCGAATTTCCAGATCAAAAATGCGACCAGAAAAAATCTTCCCGCTCTGCTTATAACAGAAGCAATAATAAACATGAAAATATTTATATTAAAAGCGCCCGCAGTAATTGTAAATACTTTATAAGGTATCGGGGTAAAACCAGCCGTGAAGATTATCCAGAAATTCCACTTATCATAAAGACTCTGAACATCGAAAAATATTTTCTCCGTTAGTCCCGGGATGTTATTAAAAAAGAAAATCGCAAATGGCGAGAACTCTCCCTGAACACCCCACCAAACAAAATATCCTATCGAATAACCCAACAGCGCTCCGGTAACAGAACCTGCGGTTGAAATAGCGGCGAATTTAAATGCTTTCTTTCTTGCCCCTAAGACCAAAGCGATCAATAAAGCATCAGGAGGAATAGGGAAAAATGAAGCCTCGGCAAATGCCAATAGGAAAAGAGCAATCGCTCCGTAAGGAGTTTCTGCCCAGTGAAGCATCCAGTCGTAAAGTTGTCTAATAAATTTCATATACTATAATGTTAAAAATCGAATTGCTAATAATACGAAAAATTGATTTTTTATATGGATCAAAATTTGTCAATTAACAAAAAATACAATAGTTTACAGTATAAATATTTTACCAGCTTGTTATGACAGTCACTAAAAAAGAACGCTTACTTTCACTCGATATTTTCCGCGGTATTACAATACTGCTGATGATCTTAGTCAATAATCCCGGTTCATGGTCATATATTTATTCCCCTCTGGAACATTCAAAATGGAATGGGTGTACTCCTACCGATCTTGTATTCCCATTTTTCCTATTCATTGTTGGTGTAACAACAGCTTTTTCGTTGGGTAAAATAAAAGAGGAAAAACATGAATTAAAACCGGCGATCATTCGTTTGGTAAGAAGAAGCGCAACACTATTTTTCTTAGGATTGCTTCTCGGAGGATTCCCGCACTATGATCTCAGTCATATCAGAATTCCTGGTGTGTTGCAGAGAATTGCCGTTGTTTATTTCTTTACCGGATTGATTTTCCTCAAAATGAAAAAAGAGCATTTGGTTTATCTTTTGTCGTTTCTGCTTTTACTTTATTGGGGATTGATGACTTTAATTCCGGTACCAGGTGTTGGATATGCAAATCTGGAGCCTACTACAAATCTTGCCGCTTGGTTAGACAGAACGATAATGGGCAATCATTTATGGAGCGGAACAAAAGTTTGGGATCCTGAGG
>JAADIB010000397.1 GCA_013151565.1 Chlorobiota bacterium | reverse complement strand
GAATAAACAAAACTTTGAAAGAAGAATTTACAACAGAGAAACAGATAAGTTTTAGCAATTATAGGGAAGCAAGAATCATGATGTCACAAATTATTAAATTCTACAATGATGAAAGACCTCATAGATCTTTGGAGATGTATACACCTAATATTGCTTATCAAATGAACAGAAAACTAATGAGAAAATGGAAGGTTTATTACAAAAATTATTCTACTGAAAGTGACAAAGATATACTATCTTTAAGTAACTAATTTTGTAGGGACAATTAACAAAATGAGTCAACCTATTGCAGGATTATACAAATTAATTAATTTGTTTGTATTCAGATAAAAAATTCTTATTTTATTCTAGTATATTTTTTATTATTATAAAAAATCATAGTCTAATAAATAGAGCAAAACTTCAAAACTATATTCAATAATTAAATTAACCTTTAACAATCCAAAGGATGTCAAATGATAAAAAAAACAGCAATATTTTTTGTAATGATACTTCTAATTAGTGCATGTAATTCGGGGGAGAATCAAGAATCCGCTAGAGGAACGTCGGATAATTTTGAAAAGAATACTCCTAAAGGACAAGCCTCCTATTCTGATGATGTCTCAGCTAAAAATATCCTTCAAGTTGCGATGAGCTCACCGGACCATACAACCCTTGTTGCAGCAGTACAAGCGGCAGGAATAGAGCATGTTCTTGTTAATGCCGGTCCTCTTACGGTTTTTGCTCCAACTAACGCTGCTTTCGATGCATTACCCGAGGGAACGGTTGAAACTCTACTAAAACCGGAGAACAAATCTAAGCTTGCATTTATTTTAACAAATCATGCTGCTCCAGGCTCATTCAATATTAAAGCATTAAAAAAGGAAGCAAGAAAAGGGAGAAAAATTTATACGGCAGCTGGCGACTATCTTGAAATTGTAGTGGATGGAGATAATGTAACTGTAGGGGGAGCAAAAATTTTAGCAACAATTCAGACCAGCAATGGAGTAATTAACGTAGTGGATAAGGTAATTCTGCCATCAGGAAATTAATTAACATCATTAAATAAATGAAAGGATTAGTATGAAAACATTAATTAAATTATTCATTCTATTTGCAGCCGCAGGATTCTTAGTTATCCTAACAAGCTGCGGACAAAATGGTAAAAATTCCAAAAGTGGTGCCTTAACTTCAAACGCGGCTGAAAGAGTTTTCGTTCCACCTGGTGAGCACGATGAATTTTATGCTTTTATTTCAGGCGGTTTTAGCGGTCAGCTAGCTATATATGGGTTGCCATCGGGCAGGTTATTCAAGATAATTCCGGTGTTTGCTTTAGATGGTGAAAAAGCTTATGGTTTTAACGAAGAAACAAAACCAATGCTGCAGACCTCGTATGGTTTTGTTCCGTGGGATGATGCTCATCATCCTGATCTTTCACAAACCAATGGTGAAATTGATGGGAGATGGTGTTTCATCAATGCAAACAATACACCTCGTATTGCTCGTATCAGTTTAAAAACTTTTGAAACCGAAGAAATAATCGAAATTCCGAATAGTGCCGGTAACCACAGTTCTTCTTTTGTTACAGAAAATAGTGAGTATGTTATTGCTGGTACAAGATTCAGTGTGCCGATTCCTCAAAAAGATATCTCGATTGATGAATATAAAGGAAATTTTAAGGCAACACTTTCTTTTATAAAGATTGATCCGAAAGATGGAAAGATGGATATTGCTTTCCAGATTTTAATGCCTGGTTTCGACTATGACTTGACACATCCTGGAAGAGGTAAATCACACGGCTGGATGTTCTTTACAACCTATAATACAGAAGAAGCCAACACTCTATTAGAAGTTAATGCTTCTCAAAACGATAAAGATTTTATTGCTGCAATCAATTGGAAAAAAGCTGAGGAATATATCAAGGCAGGTAAGTTCAAAAAGATGCGGACAAAATATGCACACAACGAATATGATGAGAACACTCATACTGCAACTTCTACTATGAGGAAAGAAGTGAAGATATTAGACGCATCAGTGCTGCCAGGTTTAGTATATTTCCTGCCAACACCAAAATCACCTCATGGGTGTGACGTTGATCCATCAGGGGAATATATTGTTGGTGCCGGGAAATTAGCGGCTTCATTAACCGTACATTCGTTTACAAAAATGCTTAAAGCTATTGAAGACAAAAAATTTGACGGTGAAGCGTATGGAATTCCGATCCTGAATTTTGATGCGATAAATGCAGGTACCGTTGTTCAGCCTGGTTTGGGACCATTGCATACTGAATTTGATGATAAAGGATATGCTTATACATCATTCTTCATTTCTTCTGAAGTAGTGAAATGGCAATTAGGTACTTGGAAAGTTATTGATAGGAAACCAACATATTACTCAGTAGGTCATGTTATGATTCCTGGTGGTAATTCGCGAAAACCATTTGGTAAATATCTTGTCGCATTGAACAAAATTACAAAGGATCGTTTTTTACCGACTGGTCCCGAAGTTTGTCAATCGGCACAATTATATGATATTACTGGCGATAAAATGGAATTGTTATTAGATTTTCCAACTATTGGAGAACCTCATTATGCTGCTGCCGCACCGGCATCTTTAATTGCTCCAAATTCCCAGAAGATATATAGGCTGGAAGATAATAAACATCCTTATGCCACTAAAAGCGAAAGAGAAACAAAAGTTGTTAGGAAAGGAAAAGAAGTTCATATTTATATGACAACCATCCGAAGCCATTTTGCACCTGATAATATTGAAGGAATCAAAGTTGGCGATAAAGTTTATTTCCATGTTACAAACTTGGAACAAGATTATGATGTGCCTCATGGTATTGCTATGATTGGCGCCAATACTTCCGAGTTGCTGATTATGCCTGGTCAAACAGAAACATTTGTTTGGGAACCTAAACAAGTGGGTGTATGGCCATTTTATTGTACAGACTTCTGTTCTGCATTACATCAAGAGATGCAGGGATATGTGCGTGTATCTCCAAGAGGTTCGAATACACCTCTTAAATGGTCGCTTGACGGAGAATAGTTAGGTCTTTAAAATGTAATTACTTTTTTTTCTCATAGGGATATAGTAAGTTTACTAATATACTATATCCCTTTTCTAATTCAGAGTAGATTATGAAATTATCGAAAATTTTAATGTTAACAGCGGCAATTTTGCCTTTATTTCTCTTTGTTTTTCCAATGTGGAGTATATCTCTTCAAGCTCCTCAATATCCAACTCCTCTGCAGATCAATATTTTTATTAATCATTTGGAAGGCGAGAACGAAGGCGATATTCAAAATTTTGATTTGATGAATCATTATGTAGGTATGAGAAAATTGCCAGTAGAAATGGTGGAGTTTGATATTTTCCCGATTGTTGTCATTGCAATGTCCATTATGGGAATTATCTTTGCTTTCATCGGTAAAAAAAACCTATTCCTTGCATGGTTTATAATAATGGCGATTTTAGGAACTGCAGGGATTTATGATTTTTATTTATGGCTTTATGACTATGGTCATAATCTGGATCCGCGTGCCGCTATTCAGTTATTGGATGCATATCAGCCGCCGGTTTTCGGCACAAAACAAATTCTCAATTTTACTGTTCGTTCTTATCCATCATTGGGATCAATTTTATTAGGAATAGGAATAATACTCGCTCCTACAGCATTTTATATTGAAAAGAAAAAAGAAAAGGAATAAAAATGCAGAGACTAAAATTATCTTTCATCAGTATTTTTATTGTTTCGCTCATTGTATCTTGCTCTGTTGAAAAGAGCCCTATCAATTATGGAAAAGATGCATGTCATTTCTGCAAAATGAATATTGTTGATAAACAACATGCAGCAGAAATCGTAACAAAAAAAGGGAAGGTATTTAAGTATGATTCTATTGAATGTATGATCAATGATGTTAAAAAAAGAGACGAGAACAAAATTGCTCTATATTTGATAGATGATTATTCAGCACCCGGAAAACTAATTGATGCTACAAAAGCGACATATCTTATTAGCGAAAATTTACCTAGTCCGATGGGAGCAAATCTTAACGGATTTGAAAGCAAAGAAAAAACTGCAGAAACTCAAAAAGAAAAAGGCGGAACCATTTATTCATGGGATGAATTAAGACAACTATTTAACAAATAACGTTTCAAACAACCTAACTGAAATGAAAACATGTTAAATATTCATTCTATATTTTAAAACCGAAAGATCCTAATGATTCAGTATAAAATATTTTTCGTTCTGATTTTAAGCATCAGCTATTACACCCCAATATTTAGTCAAATATACGTTGAAGGATCAGGGTCAATACAGGAAGCAATTGATTCAGCAAATCCCGGCGATACTATTTTTGTTAAGAAAGGCATCTATTATGAATCGAATATAATTGTTAACAAAGCAGTGGCAATTATAGGTGATGATCATCCTGTTGTTGACGCACAGGAAAAAGGATTTATTTTCGAGATTACTTCTGATAGCGTAACAATATCGGGTCTCAAAATTATCAATGTAGCTAAAAGCTACACAAAAGACTTTTCAGCTATTCACGCATATAATGTAAAGCATTTTGCAATTATTAATAATATTTTCGAGAATCCTTTCTTCGCCATTCATATCGAAAGGTCTAAATGGGGAGTGATAGCGAACAACACCATTATCGGCAATGCAGTGGAAGAAGCTAGTTCAGGAAACGGGATTCATATGTGGCATACTTCAAGAATAGAAGTGAACGACAATAGAATTGAACATATGCGGGATGGAATATACTTTGAGTTTGTAAAACACAGCTCGGTAAAACGAAACAAGAGTAAGCATAATATTAGATACGGTTTACACTTTATGTTTTCAAATGACGATGTGTATGAAGGAAACCTGTTTGAGAAAAACGGGGCTGGCGTTGCGGTTATGTTTTCTAAAAAGATTATTATGCGTAAAAACATTTTCAAGCTGAATTGGGGAACGGCTTCATACGGCTTACTGCTAAAAGAAATTTATGACGCTGATATTATCG
Organism: Chlorobiota bacterium; assembly: GCA_013151565.1. GTDB lineage: Bacteria > Bacteroidota > Ignavibacteria > Ignavibacteriales > Melioribacteraceae > SZUA-22. Next base: position 2,487 of record JAADIB010000397.1, on the reverse strand, counting down.
AAAACACATTTGAACAAAACACGATTGGTGTAAATGCCGAAGGGTCAAATCGTATAATGTATGAGAGAAATAATTTTAATAATAATGGCTGGGCGATCAAATTTTTAGGCGGCTGTTATGGAAATAAACTTCATCAAAATAACTTTATGAACAATGCCTTTGATATTTCATACAATGGAAGAATAAACGGGAATGTATTTGATAAAAACTATTGGAGCGAATATGCAGGCTACGATTTGGACAGGGATGGTGTTGGAGATGTACCGTACAGACCGGTTAAATTATTTTCATATATTGTTAACAGAACTCCCGAAACAATAGTGTTGTTAAGAAGTTTGTTTGTAGATATTATTAATTATTCAGAAAAAGTTTCCCCGATTTTTACACCGGACAACTTAAAAGATTTTCATCCACTAATGAAACCTGTTAAATGATAATTATAAAAGATTTACATAAAAAATTTGGTAAAGTAACCGTGCTAAAGGGTATTAATTTAGATTTTCCGGACAAAGGAATTCATACAATTCTAGGTCCGAACGGATCGGGGAAGACCACTTTGATCAAATCAATTCTCGGTATGGTGATCCCGAATCATGGCTCAATAGAATTTAATGGAAAAAAAATACTAGGCGAGTGGGAATATCGAAATGAAATATCTTACTTGCCTCAAATTGCCAACTTCCCCCAGAATTTGAAAGTTAAAGAATTGTTTAAAATGATAAATGACCTCAGACCCGGAGCTAAAAATGAATCGGAGTTGATTGCAGCATTTCAATTAGAGCCGTACCTTAATAAAAAACTGGGTAACCTTTCGGGAGGCACGGCGCAAAAGGTGAATATCGTTATTACATTTATGTTTGATTCCCCCTTGATAATCTTGGATGAGCCGACTGTGGGCTTGGATCCTGTTGCTCTAATCAGATTGAAAAAACTTATACATGAAGAAAAAGGAAAAGGTAAAACAATCTTGATCACAACACATATAATGAGTTTGGTTGAAGAGATCTCGGACGAAATTGTTTTTCTTCTTGACGGCAAAATTTATTTTAAAGGAACTATTGATCAATTAAAACAGCAGACGGATCAGGATAATTTGGAAAGCGCCATCGCAAATATTTTAGAGGGATCATATGCTTAAAATATTAAAATATAGTTTCTTCGATTTAATGCGGAGCAGATGGAGTTATATCTATTTTCTTTTTTATCTATCATTAGGTTTTATCTTACTATTTCTTAACCAGGATGTTTCAAAAGCAGTAATTACATTGCTGAACATTATTCTTGTTTTAACACCGCTGATCGGAACTCTTTTCGGAATAATGTATTACTATAACTCAAGAGAATTTACAGCGCTTCTTTTGGCGCAGCCGATTAAAAGAAGCAACATCTTTTTAGGTCAGTTTCTCGGGATCAGTTTATCACTTTCTCTTAGTTTAGTGCTGGGTCTTGGGATCCCTTTCCTCGCTTACGGAATATTTCAATCGACTGAGATCTTTGACTTTTTTACATTATTGTTGATTGGGACGATGCTTACATTTATTTTTGTCGCTCTTGCATTCAACCTGGCTTTGATCTTTGACGATAAGATTAAGGGGTTCGGTATAGCGATATTAACGTGGCTCTTTTTCGCTGTTATTTATGACGGTATATTCTTAATTCTTATGCTTGTATTTGATGATTACCCGTTAGATAATTTTGCACTTGGAGCAACAATTTTTAATCCTATAGACCTTTCAAGGATTTTAATAATTCTGAAGTTAGATATTTCCGCGTTATTAGGTTATACGGGGGCTGTTTTTCAGAACTTTTTTGGAACCAGTTTTGGAATGATCTTCTCCTTCGGTCTGCTCCTTTTGTGGGTAGTTATTCCATTAATAATGATAGTAGTTAAATCGAGGAAGAAAGACTTTTAAAAATTAATGAATCTCCCCCGCTGCAAGCGGCGGGGAATTCATCCCTTGTCCGCCTTTGGCGGATTAAACATGTAAATCTTAATAGAATTGAAATTTCTGCCGGAGATCGCTTCTAAGTTATTTTGCTAAAATAAATTCAACAATTTTATCACCAGCAATTTTTTTATCACCCTTGATTTTTATATTTTAGTTACTAAACTAAAAAAATAATATGTATTGTCTTAAAAACTCGTGAACTATTAATGGAAATAAAAAACAAACCGAAAATGGATGAATCTTTCAGAGATTCAATTGGAACAGTAACTCAAAAAGGTGAACGAATATGGATTTTTCCTAAGAAGCCGAAAGGTAAGTTTTATAATGCAAGAACAATAGTATCCGCAATATTACTGCTCCTTTTATATGGACTCCCGTTTATTAAGGTTAACGGTAATCCTCTTATCCTTCTTAATGTCCTGGAAAGAAAGATCATTTTATTCGGTGTTCCTTTCGGTCCTCATGATTTCCATATTTTTGTTATTGCTATGATAATAGTAATAATTTCCATTTTCCTTTTTACAGTAGTTTATGGAAG
>JAADIB010000109.1 GCA_013151565.1 Chlorobiota bacterium | reverse complement strand
CAAAATCAATTAATGAAGCCGACAAGTATAGGCATTACCTCTATTTGAAACTATATGTTTTGATTTCTTCAATAATTATGAAATATATTGGCTATGACAATTTAATAGTCAATTACCCCAAAATTTATGAAAAGGAAACAGGAATTGAACTTGATGAAGAATATTATAGACAAATATAAAAACAACTTTGCCTAACAATGTATATTCACAACGGTGGTTAAAGTACAATAAATGAAATGATTATGAATAGATTAAACGAGATAGCAATATTAAACAGAAGTGCGGAAAACTCCACTACTGTGCATATACTCACTGTTTATTCAATAAACATTTAAATTAAAAAAGTCAATCGGGAGATTGGCTTTACAATATATTATCAGTGTAAATCTGTCGCATCTGTTTTACTTGCCCGCCTTATTTTTTGGCGGGCTTGGCCCGACGTTCTTAAGGCGGGTCAGCGTTCTATTCTACTCAGCCATTAGTGAGGCAATTGCAGTAGTATTAACAATATCATCCACACTGCAGCCGCGGCTAAGATCGAACAACGGTTTTTTCAATCCTTGCACAACAGGACCAACAGCTTCGGCGCCGCCTAATCGCTGAGCAATTTTATACCCGATATTACCCGCAGTAAGATCAGGGAATATCAGCACATTCGCTCTGCCGGCAACTTCACTTCCGGGCGCTTTCCTCTTCCCTATCGAATCGATTATGGCTGCATCAAACTGCAGTTCACCGTCAATCAAAAGATCAGGTCGTTTTTCCTTGGCAATTTTTGTCGCCTCTAAAACTTTATCAACATCCTCATGTTTTGCGCTTCCCTTTGTTGAGAATGAAAGCATTGCCACATAAGGCTCCTCACCTGTTAATTTCTTATGGTTGTCCGCAGTAGAAATCGCAATGTCCGCTAACTGTGCGGCATCGGGATTTGGCACCACGGCACAATCGGCAAAGCTATAAGTCTGTTCCGGGAAGATCATCAAGAAGAAACTTGAAACAATTGAGATCCCCTCCGGCATACCAACACACTGGAAAGCAGCTTTCAATACATCACCCGTAGAAGCTGTTGAACCGGCAACAGAACCGTCAGCCATTCCTTCCTTTACCATCATAGCGCCGAAGAAAAGATCCCTTTTGATTATCTCTCTTGCATCCTCTATCGTTACACCTTTATGCTTTCTCAAATTGAAAAAGACGTTTGCAAAATCACTTGCCGATTCCGACCTTTCCGGATCAATTATTCTAACACCTTGAAGATCGACTGACAATTTAGACGCATCTTCTCTAATTTTTTCTTCGTTACCAAGAGTAATTACTTTGGCAATTCCCTTTTTTGTTAAAACCTCTGCTGCTTTCAGCACTCTTTCATCATGAGATTCCGGCAATACAATAGTTTTCAATCTCTTTGACGCTTTTTCTTGAATTTCCTTTAAAAGTTTTAGTTCACCCATGTTTAACCTGTATAATTATATTTAATTTAATGTTCAAATATAAATAAAAAGGGATTGAGAAAATTAACCTAATACTTTTTTGTTCTAAAAATTCTGAAGTTTTATTAAATTTTTCAATAATCTTCATTAATAATTCTAAAGTTTTTAATAACTTTATATATATTATTAACGTTCATTATAAGAAACAGAAAAACAATGTCAAATTAGATTTATTAAATCAAAGAAAATGTACTAATTTTATTTCCTTATTAAGGATATAACTTGTGAGTAAGACTAAGTTGAAAGTAAACGAGTTAGAGATTGTTCTATACAAACAAAATGAAGAAGAATTTATTTCCCTGACTGATATGGCAAAATTCCGGGATTCTGAAAGGACAAATTACATCATTCAGAACTGGATGAGAACACGGAATACAATTGAATTCTTAGGACTTTGGGAACAATTAAGAAATCCAAATTTTAAAAGCATCGAATTCGATGCCTTTAGAAACGAATCCGGCTCAAACAGTTTTACTCTTACTCCTAAAAAATGGATTGAAACAACAAATGCAATTGGAATAATTTCAAAATCTGGAAGATATGGTGGAACTTATGCACATAAAGATATCGCCTTTGAATTTGCATCTTGGATAAGCCCGACTTTTAAGCTATACTTAATCACTGAATATCAAAGATTAAAAGAGATTGAAACCAATCAATATAATCTCGAATGGAATGTGAAAAGGATATTGAGCAAGACCAATTATCATATACATACTGACGCAGTCAAGAACTTCATTATTCCAGAAAAAGATTATGAAAAAGAGAAAGAGTGGTTACTCTATACAGAAGAAGCAGATTTGTTAAATATTGTTCTTTTTAATTGCACAGCTAAAGATTGGAGAGATGCAAATCCTGGTTTAGTAAAGAAATCAATGAATATAAGAGATATAGCAAGTATAAATGAATTGGCAATCTTGTCAAACCTTGAGACTTTAAACGCACAGATGATTAAAGAAAATATTGACAAAAATGAAAGATTCTTAAAATTAAAAGAAATTGCAAAATATCAACTAACCATTTTGAATGAAAAGGACTTTATGAAAGCCTTGAAAAAACTAAATAACAATGTTTATATTGAACAAAAGAATAGGTTGGAATAATAAGCAACGAAATACTAACAATGGCTATAAAAAATAGGCGAAATGGCAGTAAATTCAAGGGTTGTAACCCGCTTCAACTTTACCGTAAATTGAAAGTTAATTACCCCGTAATTGCCTACTTTTCATAGTCCATACTATATATAAAAAAGATTAAGGTAATATGGGCACTGAAGAAAATAAAACAAAAGTCATTTTTCGATCAGCATTAATAATAGCAATAGGTTTATTTGCTTTTTATATTTCATACCTTTTCATCGACTTAATTTTCCTCGTTATCATTTCCTTACTAATAGCTTTTATTTTTAACCCTGTTGTTACTTTTCTAGAGAACCACGGGATGAAAAGATTTTTAGCGGTTTTGATTGTCTTTACACTCATTGGAGTATTGGTCGTTCTTGGAATATCATTCATGATCCCAAAAATTGTTAAACAGTTCAATTTATTGGCAAGTGTGATAACAAAGGAGAACATAAACAAATTGATCCTACAGATACAAGCAGGTATCTCGGATTATATTCCATTTATTGATGCAGCCGATTTTGCAGCAAAAATAGAGGAATTTGTATCAACATTCTTTTTAACTTCCGTGAATAATTTTACACAGATTATCGGAGGAATTGTATCGGCTTTAGCGATAATGATAATTGTTCCATTTATTACCTTCTTTCTGTTGAAAGATAATAAGAAAATTGTTAAAGGAATTGTTAACCTTGTACCGAATAAGTACTTTGAATTTTCGTTCTATGTTATTGATAAAATTTCGAAGCAATTAGGGAAATATGTGCGCGGCTGGATACTGGACGCATTTATTGTAGGATTTTTAAGCGGTGTTGGATTGTGGATACTTGGTATTCAGAACTCCGCTACTATTGGATTGATTGCCGGAATTGGACATTTGATCCCATACTTTGGTCCGGTTATCGGAGGTCTGCCCGCAATATTGATATCCGTTATTCAATTCGGCGATCTATCAAAACTCCCTGAAATATTGATTATGTTTACTATAATCTATTCCTCCGACAGCGGGTACATTCAGCCTAATATTTTTTCCAAAACAACTGACTTTCATCCGCTGCTGATTATTTTACTCATATTAATGGGTGGACAGTTGTTAGGAATTCTCGGAATGCTTTTAGCGGTTCCAACAGCAACAGTACTTAAAACCGCAGCAAAAGAAATTTATTTCGGGTATAAAAACTATAAAATAATTAGAGTTTAAAAATTATAACAGTTATAATTTTGAATAGTTCTCGACTTATTAGGATTTAATTCCTAAAACCATTTTACAAAATTTATTTCTTGTATATTTATCACTTCTGAATTTATTTTAATGAGATTCAGAATTAATACTAACATTTGAGAATTTGAAAGCCATTTAATTGCTAAAAAATTATTGGTACATATTATTCCTGTTATTTCTCTCTTCTCTGGTAACGGCGCAGGTTCCAGGCGATTCGCTTAGTTTTATCACTTCAAGATTCTCATCGCCGCAGTTATCTTCAAATTTTGAAAAGCAGCTTAATACATACAACCTATTTCAGAATTTTAATTACGGTACACAGTTCGGGAAAACATTTATCGGAGTGAATCAATCTTTTCGTTCAACGGTCATACGCTCCGGCACAATAAGCATCCGGGATGAATCATTCCTTTCATTTTTAGGACAATATGATTTTTCACGTTTCGTTTCCGCCGGCGCGCATGTTAATTACAATGTTTATACCGATGATAAAAAATTAGCTATCAACAGTTCCTCTGTATTCAACTCAACTGTTTTCACAAAGTTCAACCCTATAGCCGGATTAAGTATAACACCATACGGCGGCTTATCGCAGAATGAACAGATAGGAATAACCGACCGAGGAGCAATATACGGCGCTGAAGCATTATTAAATAACGTTAATGTAAGCGAGTTTAACCTATACTCGGCAATGAAGTTTCAGAATGAAGATATCAGTCCAAGAAAAAATACTTTGAGAAATTTTAAATTCAATATTGATAAAACTTTCGAAAACTCATTCAGGAATCAGCTGCTGGGGTTATATTCAGAGCAGAGAAAAGATTTCTACTTTAATGCAGATTCATTAATAATGGATGACTTTGATGTTGAGAAGAATATTCAAAGCAGAATTGAGAAAAGAGTTTCAATTGCTGATAGAGTGAATGTGACTACATCAGTGCCCGGATTGATTTTCTTTGTGGAAGGCTCTGCCGCTTGGAGAACAATTGATAGGGACACAAGATATGTTGCAATGTCGAATATAACTACATCTTCCTTCGATACAAAAATAGATGAATTCAAGATCAGTCTTAAACCGTCGCTCCGTTATGTGAGAAATAATTTCAACGGAATTCTCCGGATTAATTTTTCCGAGCGGGATGAGAAACACAACGCTAAATATATAGACGGTGCAAGCGAAATAATTTATAGGCTTAGACAAGAACAGGAAAAAAGGAAAAACAATATCGGGAAGCAAACAACTATTTCCATGCTGGGTAATTATTACATCACTCCTATCGATCAGATTTCAATAAGCCTTTTTCATAGGAAGTTAACATACGACACGCCAAGCGAATTGAACAACGATGACCGCGATGAATTACTCTCGATGTTCAGTTTGGAGTATAGAAGAAGACTTACACCATTCTTTAATCTTTTTGCAAACTTGAACGGCAGTATCAACAAGGTTGTGTACATTTTTAAGGAACGAAGCGCCAACAACAATACTCTGCGTGTTGCCAAATTATCCTCAGGCGGATATTTAGATTTAGGATATTTAACTTCGAGGAATGAAGCTGAAGTTTCTGCCAACTATACCGTATATGAATTTGAAGATCTCAATCCGAACTTAAAAAGTTTTTCATTCAGACAATTGGTTTTACGAGACTCAACTTCGCTTAAACTTTTCAGATCAAATTATTTTAGATTTTTGGGTTATATGAAATTTTCCGAGCAGGGTGATTTTAACTGGAACGGCTTTGCAAATAATCCGGTTCGTTATTTGGACGAAAGATATGCCGAGCCAACTTTTGAGTATCGGTATAAACATTTATCTTTTGCTTTTGGACTTAGATACTTTTCTATCACTACTTTTATTTATGATGAAGATAATCAAAAAAGGATGAAGTCATATTACAGAAGCACAGCTCCCCTTTCTATTATCAGTTATAGAATTTCGTCATCTATACAAATTAACATTAGAGGCTGGTACGAGTTTATCCGGACAGAGAGTAATATTGATCAGGAATTGGTTAATCTTTTTTTCCGTGTGATTTGGAATATTTAATTTTTTCAGAATTTTTGAATTTTAATTCATTATTTTCTACTATTAAATTATAAATATCATATTCATATACTATAGCAAAGAGTGGATAAAATATATATAAAAAAAATTTCGAGTGATCCTGATAACTTAGTTGAGGTTGAAAAATTTATCGCAGATGTTGCAGGCGAACTAAACTTTAATGATGAGATCAAAAATAGTCTTACGCTTTCAGTATCGGAAGCAACATCTAATGCTATTGTTCATGGCAATAAATTGGACCCGAAAAAATCTATAATAATCAAAGTTATAGTAGAAGACGATAAAATTATTGTCATCATTAAAGATGAAGGACCAGGTTTCGATCCGACATCTATCCCTAATCCGACAATGCCGGAAAACTTACTTAAAGACAGTGGACGCGGCATTCACATAATGAAAAATTTCTTGCATGATCTGCAGTATAATTTCACAGAAGACGGTACTGAAGTAATTTTGATACTTCACTTAAAATAATTTCACTTTTCTCAATCTTTATATCTGATTCTTTTATCCATTATTTCTATATTTAGTTGTATAACTTAGAAAAATTTGTAATTTAAACTTAGGAGATTGAATCATGGCTAGAAAAAAAATTGCGCTTATTGGTGGCGGACAAATCGGCGGTGTTTTAGCACAATTAATTGCACACAGAGAATTAGCTGACGTAGTTTTATTTGATATCGTTGAGGATATGCCGCAGGGTAAAACACTTGATATTGCTGAGGCATCACGTATTGACGGATTTGATGCTAAATTAAAAGGAACAAATTCTTACAAAGATATCGAAGGTTCAGACCTGATAATAATCACGGCAGGACTGCCCCGTAAACCCGGGATGAGCAGAGACGACCTGCTTACAACAAATGCAAAAATCATGAAATCAGTTGCCGAAGGTGTGAAAGAGAATGCTCCTAATGCAATTGTTATCATCATTTCAAATCCTTTGGATGCAATGGTTACTCTTTTCCAGAGGGTGACAGGATTCCCGCACAACAAAGTTATTGGACAAGCAGGAGTCTTGGATTCTTCCAGATTCTCATCATTCATAGCATGGGAACTTGATGTATCTGTTAAGGATGTTAACGCTATGGTGCTTGGCGGACATGGCGATTCAATGGTTCCGCTTGTTAGATACGCAAACGTGAACGGCGTACCTGTAATGGAACAGCTTGAAAGGAAATACGGCGATGCAGCAAAAGCAAAAGAAGTAATGGATGCAATGGTGCAGAGAACTAAAATGGCTGGCGGCGAAGTAGTTAAATTATTGAAAACCGGGTCAGCTTTCTATTCCCCGGCAGCGGCTGCTACCAAAATGGCTGAAGCAATTCTTGGCGATCAGAAAAGAGTTCTTCCTTCGTGCGTTTATCTTGATGGAGAGTTCGGAGTGAACGGATACTATGTCGGTGTGCCCGCTGTTCTTGGCGCTAACGGCTGCGAAAGAGTTTTAGAAGTTACTCTGAATGAAGAAGAACAAGCTGCTTTGGATAATTCAGTTAATTCAGTTACTAATTTAGTAGCTGATATGGAAAGGTTGGGATTCTAATTTTCATATCTCCGAGGTTTCCTGGACCTCGGAGATAACATTCAGAATTTTCAAGATAACTTGGGGGAACTCCAGTTATACAGAAAAGTCGGTACTCCTTATATTCCCTTAAGTTTTCTTTAAATAAAGCTACGTTACTTCAATATGTAAGAGAAAAAGCATCAACAACCTTGTGAAACTTGACAACTTGTTATAAAATTATTCGCTTCGCTGTCATTCATAGTCATTAAATGACTACAAATAACGCGGAGCAAATGACAGTTTCTAATATGCAGCTTGTAATATTTCCTGGTTAACATTTACATCGAAAGATGTTGTACAGGTGGTGAAACTGCAACATTTATGATAAAAGTAATAAAAATTGCAACAACAATTATATATCCCCATATTACTACTTTTCTTGTTAAAGAAAAATCATCTTGTCGAGAATCTATAAATGGTATAAGAACAAGACCTAATACTATCACTAGAGGTAGAATTATCAAAGTACTGATTC
>JAADIB010000340.1 GCA_013151565.1 Chlorobiota bacterium | reverse complement strand
CCTTGCAGAATTCGGATCAGATATATCATCTGACGGAATGTAAAACAGATCATTCGTCTTTCGATTGAAATACCACTCGCCCGCAGTATCCAATAATGCTTTTACATTCTCAACATAATACCTCGGGGAAATTACAACTATTCCATCTTGAGGTTTTTCCAGCACTCCAATTCCATCCGTCTCATCAACCTCCTTGATTTTATTTATTCCAATATGCCAGCGGAGATACATAACAATATTGTTCTGCTCCATATCATGCCATGCTTTTATGTCACCTTTCTTGAAATAAAATTCAGTGGTTGACTTTGCAGCTTTAGGCATAACAAAATATCCCGAGTTCGGCGTGCGTGCTATGGTCTGCATTCTTCCGTTAACGACTAACTTTTTAACATCCAGCCCCTTTGTGTTTGTGTGCCATATATCTCCTTCTTTTTTCCAATCACCAATACTCTTTCCTCCCGATATAATTGGATGTTCACCCGGATATGCAGAGTAAGTCACATAATGATCTTTCAATTTGTGATACTCAAATGCACCGGACGGCTGATCTGTTTCCACTCTTTCGCCCCCATCTTCAGGGGTGAATATTAGTGGCTCGCCTAATTCATAGTATCCTTCACGAATCTGGACTACTATATCTTTACCTGAACCAAGTTCATGCGGCGAACCAATATAATTTTTTTCAATTGGAATGCCTTCCGGTTTATATACTTCCTTCTTAAGTTTCCTAACAGCTTTCTGCGCACGGGCAATTGTTTTAAATGGTCCGTCGGTTAGAGAAGAATTTGGCGTATCAATAGTTCCCGACCAATCATCATCCCCATCCGGTGATACATAAAAATCAGCCGTTGAGTTTTCAACGGAGAATTTCTGCCACACTTCCCCACGCAAATATTTCCCCTGCGAAAAAAGTTGTGTGTTAACCAAGATTGTAAGTACAGTTACAATAAACACAAAAGATCTCGACCATCTACTCATTTTTTTAAATCTTAACATTATTATTCCTTGAATTCAATTTAAAATATATTGCTTTAAGTTTTAAGTTCAAACGAATAATTCACCACAGGCTTGAATCCATTCAGCGCGTAATACAAAATAAATATGTAGCAACTGAATGGAAGAACATAAGATAAATGCAGCCCTATGAAACTTGTATCAGCTAATATACCTTGCATCACTGGAAATATTGCTCCGCCAACAGCAGCCATTATTAAAATTCCAGAGGCTTTTATTCGGTACTCTCCTAATCCATCAATTGCAAGAGAAAATATATTCGGCCACATAATTGAATTGAACAAACCAACTGCTAGAATTGACCACATGGCTATATAACCGCTTGTAAAAATTGTGATAGCAATCAAAACAAGAGCCGCAACTGCTGCCCAAGCTAAAACAGTTTGGGTATGCACTTTCTGCAGAATCGCAGAGCCGATAAATCTGCCTATCAACAAACCGCCCCAGTAGAACGGGATATATTGTGCCGCTGTTTTATATGATAAGTTGGCAATATTAGGTTCACTTAAGAATATCACTATAAAACTCGCAACACTTACTTCTGCTCCCACATATAATGCAAGAGCAATTACACCTAAACGTAATTGTCGAAATTTTAAAACATTAAATTTTTCGCTTATATTGTTTTTTATTTTAGCAGTTGGCAATTGTACTAGAACAAATACAACTGCTATAAGAAAAGCTATAACCGCAATAACTCCATAAGGCAATTGAACCTTTGCTGCCTGCTCCTGCAGCGAGTTATAGCTGCCAAGAATAAGAAAAGCGCCAATCAGAGGAACAAAGGTTGCTCCTAGTGCGGTTAACCCTTCAGCAAAATTCAATCTGCTTGAAGCAGTCTCTGTAGGACCAAGAATTGAGATATATGGAGTAGCTACAACTTGTAAGAACACACTTCCTGCAGCCATCATAAACAACCCAAATAAAAACAGCGGATATGATATCAGCCAAGAAGCAGGTATAAATAGCAGGCTTCCTAAAAAAATAATTAATAGACCTACTACAATACCTTTTTGATATCCTATTCTTTCAACAATTAAACTTGCCGGAAATGAAACTAAAAAATATGCCCCGAAAAAGGAAAATTGTACTAACATTGTTTCTGTGTAATTCATTTCAAATAGATTTTTGAAATGCGGGATCAAAATATCATTCAGCGAAACAATTGATCCCCACAATAAAAACAATATTGTCACTAAAGCAAATGCGGTTTTTTTATTGTTGCTGATATTTATTTTAACGCTTTTCAATTAATGTTCAATAATTTCTATACTTAATTGCTGTTTCAAATAATTTAATGATATTTTCAGTGGGAATATTTGCCTGAATATTGTGAACCGCTGCAAAAACAAATCCGCCGCCGGGTGCGAATTTTTCAATCTGTTCTTTAACTTGCTTTTCTACTTCTTCCGGAGTTCCAAATGGAAGCACATTCTGCGTGTCAACACCGCCACCCCAGAAGGTAATTTTATCTCTGAATTCTCTTTTGAGTTGTGAAGAATCCATTCTGCTAGCAGAGAATTGGACTGGATTAAGTATATCAACGCCAGCATCTATTAAGTCCGGGATAAAATCATAAATCGATCCACAGCTGTGAAGAAATAGAAATAGATCAGAATTACTTTTTACATACTTATATATTTTCTTATGAGCTGGTTTGATAAATGCTTGATAGAGGTCTAAAGATATCTGCGGACCGCTTTGCATACCAAGGTCATCGCCCATCTGGATAACTTGGATATACTTTGAAACTGCCTGTAAATATTTTTCTAAGTTAATTAAATGTACTTCAGTCATTTTACCAATAAGCGCTTCGGCAAAATTTGGATCAGCTACAAGATCAAGCATTGCATTTGAGTAACCTCTTAAGACTTGATAGTTCTCGATTATATTTCCTCCAAAGCCTCCCATAATTGCATAATCAGTTTCTTCGTATAACTGCTTCGCTTTATTTTCAAGCACTCTGAGATACTCATCAGAATATATTTGCCAATTATAATTTTGGATATCTTGCTCTGTAACAGCGTTCTCCAATGGAGGATTACTATTTTCAAAATAGAGGCATGATTCCGGCATCCGGGCTTTGACCCTTTCTCCATCCATTAAAACCCATTCCTCTCCATTCCATTTCGGCATTAGTTTCAACGGAATTTCAACTTTCGAGTTATCCGGTAACTGCCATTCCTTCCACTCTTGATCATTCTGCAAGTAAGAATCTTCCAGAGAAATTACATCGACTTGAAAAATATCCAATATTTCTTTTTCAGGAATTGCAAGCTGCTGTGTTATATCAAGCATTCTTGTCACACTATTATTAAATCCCAATTCTTTTTTCAACCGGTTATATGCAATTGCCATTATGCTTGTAGATCTCATCCCGCCAAAGTCGATTGGTATTTTATCGGGCTCTTTGTGGTTTAGCGTTGTTAAAACTCTTTCTCTAGAAGTCATCTGCATACTCCTTATTAATGAATATAAATTGGATTAGTAAATACCCAGGAAACCCAAGCATCATCAAAGAATAATTTTGCTACAATTCGATAATTTCCTGCTTGACCATTAGGGTTAAATTCGTATTCATAAACATTATCAACAGTATCAATAACTTTTCCGTCCTTTACTAACTGGAACTGCACGGGAAATGGAGATACAGCTTTTAGTTTTGCTACTGATTTTGCAGAAATCGAATCGCCCAATATTGCATTAACATTACCGGAACTATCCAGCGCAAAATATTGGAAGCCGTCAGCTTTTGCCAAACTCTGAAATGAAATAAAAGCGTGTCCCTTAACCAAATTATCTTTAATACCAAAACTAGTAAGTGTATCGCTAAACACATTGTTTGTAACATAATTAAAGGAAATAAAATACGGATCAAGTTCCCACTTAAAAGCCCATCCGGTTGAATCGGGTTTTCCTAATAATATTTTTTCTTTCAGTCCCGGCTCAACTATTTCAAGTGTTTCTGCATTTGGACCTACCCACTCAACTTTTCCATTATCTAAATATCTAGCTCTGAAGTTATTATTATTATGTGCATCAACTGCTGCCACTCCAACAATTCTACGATGTTTGTTCAGTTCATCCCAATGAGAAAGAATCTCCGTTTGTTCATCATAGATCTCTCTAAAAATCCAATGGTGATATTTTGTTTTATTGATAAAAGAATTCAGAGCTAAGGATAAAAGTCCGTCGTTACCATCTAAAAAATCAGTGTGAATATTATATATTTCCATTGCTTGATAATCGGGGTTATCCCAATGATGAGGTTTTTCTGTATGGACATAAATAACAAGCCCGTTATTTTTAACCACATCGTGTATTACTGCACTGTCTCCCCGGCTCCAATCCAGCACAACGCTATCCATCGGAGTAACCATAAGTCCGTGACTGCTCTCAGTCCCCGGTTCGAATATGACGCCATCATACATCCCACTATAACCTCGTGGGAATGTATCAAGTTTACTATGCGGATGATCAGAGAAAAACAGGAAACTATATCCTGCTTTTTTAGCGGCGGGCAGTATTTCATTCAGCTTTCCCCTGCTGTCATGCGACCAATAGCTATGTACGTGAAATTCACCTTTGTATTCGTCGAGTTTAATATACTTCTGCGGCATCTTGTATTCTAACCAAATCGCTCTTCGCTCCTTTTCCAAACGCGGATATGTAACCCAATATTTCCACCAGAAAGGACCTGTGATAACAATAAACGCTAGAATCAGAATTACGATTAAAGCAATTAAAGTCCGAATTATGATTTTTTTAATTTTCAATGTTCCAGCCTTCTATTTTAAGATACATGTTTGAATTTTTCAAATCATCATTATAGTAGCGAGCAGATATATTTCTGCTTTCACCCGGGAAAAGACTAACATAGTTATCTTCCCAGAAAGTCGGAGATATCTCATCTCCCCCGTCTCCCTTAGTAAGCGCCATGTGTACTTGGAAAGCAAGATGTGAACCGGTATTTTTTAGTTTCACTTTTACGATACTTTCATTCCCGTTTTTCTCTACATTATAATTAACATCAACCTTTACTTTGGGAAGATCATTTAAACTTTTAAAATCTGCATACGATTTTGGATTAGCTTTTAACACCCACCATCCATTTTCTGTTTTCTTTCCTTCTTTGGAACCTTGAATATCCGGAACTGTGGATAGCCAGTAAAAGTTGTTCGATACTTCTTTACCGGAGTTATCGAATAGCTTAAGACTCACAAAATATGTTTTGCTCAAATTATTAGGGAAATCAATTTTAAAGGCTTCTGTTTTCCAATCTGAAGCTACTGAAACTACATTTTCTTTTGAGTAAACTTCATCCAGATCAAAATTGAAAACTTTAGCCGTAACTTTTAGATCATTAAAATCCTTATAAAAGCTATTCACGACATAAACAGACTGATCATCGTATGAATACTGGACATGCAAAGGTTCACATGCTTTTTTTGCTCCATAATACGCTCCGCCCACATTCAAGTACCAATCTACATACTGCCATGTTAAGGCGGCTGGCCATGCAGCATCATATTTCCAAGTTGTAATACCGAGAGCTTCGTATTTATTTCGACCATATGCTTCATACATGCCGCGAGCGCTTTCATAATTAAGCGTTTGACCTTTCATTAACAGTTCTTTAATTCCTGTCGGTTTACCATAGCGTTCATTTAATGATTTCTGCACTAAGTCAAAGTATTCAAGTCCCTGCAAAACTGTATGGAAGGAAAAAGTTTCATTATTGACCGGCCACAAATCTTTTTTCGGCATCATTTTTTTTACGCTTTCATAAGGTGCAAATATGCCGCCGATACCTCCCGATTGAGCAAATCCCCAAGCGCCGTCTTCTTTATGTGTGTAGTAATGTGACGGAGTGGCATATGTCCATAGCTCGAAAGTGCCTGTCCTGGTTCCCCCGGTTTTGTAACGATTCTCAATTTCAAATGCACCTGAATGAGGTTGATAAGTTCTCTCCGGTGTATATTTCGCTATCAGATCTCTGTAAGCTTTATCAAGTGATTCTGTAGGAAAGGTTTCATCATGTCCTAAAAAATGTATCAAGCTTGGATGATTTCTCACTCGTAAGATCATGTCTTTAATTATTGAAACAGCTAATTTCTCATCAGGCAAATTACGCCCGAACAATTGTTGAATTACCAAGATCCCATATTCATCACATAAATTATAGAACTCATCAGTTTCACGAATTGAGAATCCTTCTGACCGCAATGCATTTAGATTAGCCTCACGAGCATATCGTATCAAAGCATCATATCTTTTGTTGGATAAATTCAGCATCATATCGCTGGTCATCCAAGCACCGCCTCTTATCAAGATATTCTTGCCGTTTACTTTATATCCGCGCCATCCTTCATCATTGATGTACGTGGATACTTCCCGAATACCAAATCGTACTTGCTTGCTGTCCGATATTTTACCATTAATTTGTGCATCCAAATTGAGTGTATATAGATTCTGTTTTCCAACCGGGTGAGTCCACCATAATCTTGGGTTTTGTACAATAAGCTGCTTGAATTCATCAGGAGTAAATTTGATTGTTTTGGTTTTACCCGCTTCCAGATTGAACGATTTTGATATTTTAATATTTTCAATTGTGCCTGTTATTTTTCCGCTAACAGGTTTATCAGTTTTATTTACTGCATCAATGGAGATTGTTAAGAAAGCCTTATCCAGTTTGGGCAGATCAAGATCGGTTACAACATATGGATTTTTTAATACGACTTCATCACTGATTGAAATGTAAACATCACGCCAAATGCCCATGTTAAGATCAGGCGGCTGCGGGTTATGATCATCCCACCCGGTAGTAGCTTCAATTTGTTTTGTATGATATTTTATATCGGGAATTTTTCCCGGGGCGCTTATTTCAACGGCAAGAACATTTTCCTCTCCGAATTTTATATACTTATCAACATCAAATTCGAACCGACGAAACATTCCTATCACATCTGAACTATCTGCAATCTTTTGTCCATTGAGCCAAACATTGGCTTTGTAGTTTATTCCATCCAAGTGAAGCACCATCTTCTTCCCTTTAAATTCATCGGATACTACAAAACTTTTTCGATACCACCAAGTTGGATAAAACGGACTTTCCTTTGACATCGACAGCCAACGTCCTTCTTTAAATCCCGGGATTGACTTTAAATTTAACCCGAAATAAGGATTGGGATAAACACCAGCATCAGCCAAAGCTGCAAGCACGGTTTTGGGAATATCAATTTGATACCAACCACTAACATCTAATCCAGGAGAACTTATTGTTTCTGCAGCAGCATTTATTTTCACAGACGATTGCAAACTCCATCCCTTTTTTAGCTGAATATTATTTGGTTTGTCTGTGCTGCATGCAAAAAATAAAAATGACAAAAGAAGTGGGCTAATAAATCTTTTCATTTTACTCATTTCCTTGATAAATATTTTTCAAAAAACTTATCCATATAATACTGGCAGTATTCGTTCACTTCAACCGCAAGGTCCAATGTATGAGGCCAACCTTCAAGCCTATGGTATTCAACG